>NZ_JBHXAS010000087.1:0-21326 GCF_042727425.1 Peribacillus sp. NPDC060253 | reverse complement strand
TTCTACATCTTTTGAATGATTAAACATCTTTAAAATAAAAAGTGCACTTAGAAAAAGTACTGAAATTCCTACAATAAAATAATAAATACCTTTGGGCATATACTATCAAAAAAATACTACCCAGAGAAATAGGACAATATATTTGCTTGATTTTTTCATCATTAATTAATCATCCTTTAAATTTAATGAAAATCTATCCAACCATTATTTGGCCTCTTATCTCTTTTATCAAGTTGTTTGGCAATCTGATTGCCAACATCTAAATAATTTAGTGCAATAGTTACACAAGCACTGTAGCTAAAGCTAATTTTGGATCTCCCCATGCTTTTAAACGACTAACGACAGTTTTTGTAATACCTTTTCTGCTTCTTTTTTACCTTTTTTGATAATAAATGTTTGAATATCCCCTACACCGCCGCCTATAGCAAAGCCAATTGCTCCGTTAAACACAGCGCCAGTAAACTTTACACCAACTTTCACCTGTACAGCAGGTGCCTTTTCAATGGCAAATGTTTTGTCAAAAATCTTTTTTGCAGAAACTTCTATTTCATCATTTTCAAATGTTGTTGTGCTAATTTCTTCAACTTGTTCTTTGTCAGTTAAAAGAAAGGAAATTGGGCCGGGACCTTGAAAGGGGATCAAAAAAGGCGTTAGGTAAGGAAAAAGTTTGCGGTTTTTTGCAGCATGAGTTACAATCAATTACAGATATTATAAGTCTGTAATAGTTTTAATTATGAGGTGCATCAATGAAGTATTCAAAGGCAACCAATTATGCACTCCATACAATGGTGCATTTAACGATGGAACCAAAAGGTCAGACGGTAAGCGTGGAGCAATTGGCCTACATGCAGGATTTGTCTCCGACATACTTGTCAAAGATTTTGACGAAGCTTGTGAAGGCAGGATTAATTGAATCAGTGCCAGGAGCAAAAGGCGGCTACAGTATTTCACGCCGCGCGCAGGACATTTCGTTTCTGAATGTTATTGAAGCGGTGGAGGGTCAGTCGGTGCTGTTCAACTGTGGGTTTGACCATGACGAAAGCGAATGTTTAATTGAGCGCGTGATGATCGAGGCGGAAGGCAACATGAAGAAAGAACTAGCTGAACGAACGATTCAAAGCATTGCGGAGCAGATAGAAAAAAGACATTGTCATGAGACAAAAAAAGAAAAATAAATTTTTTTGCACAAATTAAAGATATTAAGGGTCTTTAATAGATTTTATAAAGAAGGAGTGTTTCATGTGTTGGATTGTGTAATTATTGGTGGAGGACCTGCTGGACTGAATGCCGCGTTGGTCATGGGACGTGCTGGACGGAAAACAATTTTGTTTGATGAGGATAAACCTCGAAACCGGGTGACGCAGGAGTCGCACGGATTTATCACACAGGATGGGGTAAAGCCTTCAGAGTTCAAGAAGCGGGCAAGAACGGATGTCCAGAAATATCCGTCTGTCTCCATTAAGGAGGAGCGGGTGGAGATTATTGAAAAAGCCAGTGGTGTGTTCCGGATTCAAACGAAAGGCGGAACGGATTACACGGCGAAAACAGTGCTTCTTGCAACAGGTCTTCGGGATGTTTTGCCGGAGATTCCAGGCATTCAGAATGTATACGGAACGAGTGTTTTTGGGTGTCCATTTTGTGACGGCTGGGAAATGCGGGGCCAAGCATTGGCGGTGATTGCGGAAAATGAACGGGCTTTTCATATGGGAAAACTGCTGTCAAACTGGAGCCGTGATGTAATTGTGTTTACAAATGGCTATCAGGTGCTTGATGAGGAGAAGGATATCTTGGCTCGGCAGCACGTGGCAGTCGTGGAAGAAAAGATTGAAGGTCTTGAATCGAAAGGAGGGCAGCTGACATCGATCCGACTGAAAAACGGACAGGAAATCCAAAGGGAGGCAGGAATTGTGGTGACAGACTTGGTGCAGTCTGCTCCTTTTGCGGAACAGCTCGGCTGCGAGGTCACTCCAAACGGCGGGATTAAAGTGGATTCATTTGGACGAACAACGGTTGAAGGGGTATATGCATGCGGAGATACATCACTCAGCACGCCTTCTCAGCTGGTGATTGCGGCGGCGGAGGGCAATAAAGCGGCGGCTGGAGTCATCATGGATTTTGTTGAAGCTGCATTTCTTTAGGAGGCATAAAATCCTCGAATGCATAAGAGTTTTTTTGCTGAAAGTTTTTAAGGTACAAAACCTTCTAAAATTCCATAAATGTTATTCACAGCAAATTATAGAAGTGGATGAATAGGTTTAAGGGTGTTGCAACTAAATATATCAGTAACTATATGTACTGGTTCAAATGGCTGGACCTATTTGGAAATGATAAAGAAGCAATAAAGGTAAAGAACTTGATGGTTCAATGTAACGTAGCCCATGCTTATACAAAAACAACAGATTTTTAAGAAAGAGAGCCAATATTTGTAAAGGAGATTGAGGTATGACAGAATTCTGGGAATCAAGTTTTATAGAAAATCAAATGATGTGGGGATTTGAACCTTCAGACTCCGCAATCTTGACAAAGGACTTTTTCCTTGAGAAGAAAGTTAAGGATATATTGATTCCTGGTATTGGATATGGTAGAAACGCAAAGGTTTTTATTGACAACGGAATAAATATAACAGGTATTGAGATTTCAAAAACAGCGATTGATTTGGCAAGGCAAAATGGGCTTAATATTAGTACTTTTCATGGTTCAGTAACCGATATGCCTTTTGATAACAAACTTTATGATGGTATATTTTGTTATGCACTTATTCACTTATTGAATAATCGTGAGAGAGATAAGTTTATTGAAGATTGCTATAATCAGTTAAAGCCAAACGGATATATGATCTTTACTACTATTTCAAAAGAAGCCCCAATGTTTGCAAAGGGCAAACAACTGGGTAAAGACTATTTCGAGATAATGGAAGGGGTAAAAATGTTTTTTTATGATTCTGATTCGATAAAACAAGAGTTTGGAAAATATGGATTGATAGAATTTTCGGGAATTATTGAGCCACATAAGAATATGGAAAATAAACCTCCATTTAAATTTATCATGGTAAAATGTCAAAAAGAATTATAGTTAGACATCGGCAGGGTATGAGTTCTGTATTAACAGAGCTTATACCCTTTAATTTTGCTTTAATCCTTATAGTGGTTTTACTTTCAATGACCGTACTACATACTTTTGCTTTACATTAGCCAGATCAGAATCAATGGTGACTTTTTCTCCTGTATAAATATCACCCTAACCTATCGATCATCATGCCCTAAATCCGGTGAAAAACTGAAAAGAATGGAAATTCTAATTATTCGTTTTTTATCTGCTATAATTCTATTATCTATCAAATTGCACTTTATAGGGTGTCTACAATGAAAATCATAAAGAATTTGTTTCAATTTATTAACCAAAGCATTACGAGAAAATACTTATATATCTTTACATTGGTTTTAATTATTCCAATTATTTTGATTTACAATCTTATAATCGGATATGCGGAGCAAACAATAAAGAAAGATATCGTTGCACAAAACCGTTCAAGTACGGATATGATTGTCAAGAGACTAAATACAGAGATGACGGATGTTGTATTACAGCTCCAGTTGATAGCTGGAAAAGATACGGATACACAACTTGATTTGGATCGAATGTATACTCAATCTAAGCAAGCGATAACACAAAGTTCTATTATCCATTCTATCTACTTTTTAGACCAAAGCAGAAAGTTAAGATTTGAAGCTCCCTTTGATCAAAAGCCGTCTCTTCTTTACTATGATTATCCGAATTTTGAGCAAGTGCGCTGGAGCCATAATTATGCTGTTTCAGATAATATTCAGAACTACTGGGGAGTTAATGTTGTAACAATTTCCGTTCCAGTTTTTTCGAAAAATAAAGAATTTCAGGGAGTACTGATAGCAGAAGTCAGTAAAGATTACTTGTCAGAAGTATTGAAAAGTGTAAGTTTGAGCAAGGGACATTTTAGCTATATTACCGACAGCTCAGGAACTGTCATTGCTTCGACGGCAGAGAATCAAATTGGTCAAACTTTTTCTTTACAAGTGTTAAGCGGCTTTTCAGAGTCTATGGAGATTAATTGGCAAAAAGAACGAAGTGTTGCCGCTTATCAAGCAATGCAAGATGGATGGGACCTCGTCTATGGGGTGCCGGAACGAATAGCCTTTGAACCTATCCACAAGCTTTCATTTGCATTAAGGATTAGCTTTATTACCATTATGGTTTTATGTTTATTTTTTACTTGGTTGGGGATGAAAAGTATTTTGTATCCAATCATTCGTTTGACTGAATATGCCCGAACATATCATCCACTTCGTACGTATATCCCTTTAAACGAGAACAAAAAGGAACGGCCAGACGAACTTGGACTGTTGACTAATACGATTATAAATATGGGGAACAGCAATTACGAAAAGCAAAAGATGCTGGAGGAGAAAGAGCGTTATCTTTACGACGTCCTTGAGGGGATTCCTTATGGTATCATCACCATTAATCAAGAGAGTATCATCACTTATGTAAATGTGCAATTTGAAAAAATGGTCCACCATAAACGAAATGACATGATTGGAATTCATCTTAGTGACTTGCCTATCAAATCTGAAACTGGGGACTTTGTCTTATTGCAGACAGTAAACTCTGGAAAACAGGGTGAAGAAATGGAAAGCAATATTGTTGATGCAAAGGGCAACAAGAGAATTATTAAAATTACGACCTCTAGGTTTTACAATGAAGACCTGCAAACGATTGGTATTATTGCTGTCATGCAGGATATTTCACAAATGAAACTACTGGAGGCCAGATTAAAACAAAGTGACAAACTGGCATTGATCGGTCAAATTACAGCAGGACTTGCTCATGAAATAAAAAATCCACTGGCCATTTTATACGGATCGGCCGAGATGTTATTGGAAGAAGCAGAGGAAAGCGAATGCTCAGAAGAAATCAAGGAATTATCGGCTGATATTTATGTTGTTATAAATAGAATGAAAGACATTATAGACAATTTTCTTAACTTTGCCAAAGTAAATAAGAAGCAAAGAGAAAATATATCTCTGCAAAGTATACTAGAAGAAATTATCCATCTGCTGAGAGTAAAGCTAAATGAAACGAAGATCCAAATCATCAGAAATTATGAGAACGATTCTTATATAAAGGGAGCTTATGATCAATTAATACAAGTATTCTTGAATTTAATTTTAAATGCAATCGAAGCAATGCCTGATGGTGGATCGATTATCATCACAATAAGGGAAGAAAATATAGACGGCCAAGGTAATGTATGTGTCATCATTGAGGATACTGGCATTGGAATTAATGAACAAGATTTAGAATGGTTATTCAATCCTTTCTTTTCAACAAAGGAAAGCGGATCAGGTCTTGGACTTACGATTGCCCGAGACATTTTGGCCGAGCATGATGGCGAACTTAAAATGGTAAGTGCCATAGGAAAAGGAACCATCACGACTTGCCGATTTTTAAAAGAAGAAATAACGGAAACCACAAGTGGGAACGTATAAATCTTTGCACAAGCGAGGAGGGGCACCATGACAGTTACTTGGAATGTATTAATCGTGGATGATGAAGGGCAATTATGTAAGTTGATCGCCCGTAAATTACAAAAGGCACATCTTCGTACTTTTGTTGCACAAAATGGACAAGAAGCTTTAAATATCATAAGTAAAACAAAGATCGATGCCGTTATTTTAGATTATATGCTTCCAGATATGACAGGGATAGATGTCTTAAAAGTCATTAAAAAGGAAAAAGATATACCCGTTATCATGTTGACTGCTTATGGAAATGTTGAAAGCGCTGTCTTGGCGATGAAGCTAGGAGCAACTGATTATTTAAATAAGCCGATTGAACTTGAGGAACTAAAAAATATTGTCGTTAAGGTATGTCAGCAACCTCGGGGGGAGGACGATGTTAGGCTGAGTACTCAAAGGTTTGTGTCCCAAAGTGAGAAGATGAATAAAGTGATGGAGCTGGTACAACGTGTAAAGGATACAGAGGCAAGCATTCTTATTCTTGGAGAGAGCGGTGTTGGAAAAACGGCCTTGGCAAAATGGATTCACGAAAACAGTGTTCGCAAGGACAAGCCATTTATAGCGATTAACTGTGCAGCCATTCCAGAAACGCTACTGGTAAGCGAGTTGTTCGGTTTCCGAAAAGGATCCTTTACTGGAGCGACATCCTCACAAAAAGGGAAGTTTTTGGCAGCAGATGGGGGAACGATTTTCTTGGATGAAATCGGGGAAATATCATTAAGTATGCAAGTTAAACTCCTCCATGTTATTGAAGAAAAGAAAATAATGCAACTTGGGAGCAATGAGTACCATTCATTGGACGTAAGAATTATTGCCGCTACAAATAAAAGCTTGAAAAAATTAGTCCAAGAACAGAAGTTCAGGGAAGATTTATATTACCGTCTTAATTTGATGGAAGTTGAAATTCCTCCATTAAGAGATCGCAAAGAAGATATCATCCCGCTTGTATATCACCAAATTGAAAAACTAAATAAAAAATACACAAAACAACTTGCCATTCATCCAAAGGTGGTGCAACAATTGTCATCACACCTTTGGCCAGGGAACATTCGGGAGCTTTTAAATACGATAGAGCGGATGCACATCCTAAAGCGTATAGGAACGATCGATTTAGCCGATTTAGAGGACAGCTATACTAACAAGCCATTAATCCATGTTGATCACACACCATCCATGTACAATGAGCAAAAGGCGATAAGCAATAATCTTTCACAAGTATTGGAAGAGGTAGAGGAACAAATGATTAAAAAAGCACTTAATGAAACAAACGATAATCAAACAAAGGCGGCAGAAAAGCTGGGAATTGCACGTCATACTCTTATTTATAAAATGAAAAAAATGGGGATTAAACCATGACTCTAACATCGAGGAAGAGGATATCTTGAGCAGTTTTTTTAAAGTGTGTAGAGTTTTCGTGATTTTTATATGCTGCCTATTTTTATTGTCTTGTAACGACTCCCATTCTTTAGATTTAACCAAAAAAGAAAACCAGCTAAAACCAGAAGAAACATCCGAAAAGCCAGTTATACAGATCGGGTCCAAAGCGTTAACAGAACAATATTTGCTAATGAAAATGACTGCATTGCTATTAAAATATGAAGGTTTTAGCGTAAAAGAAATTCGCTTTCTAGACAGTCCTTCCATTAGACAAGCGCTTGAACAAGGATATATTGATATGTACTGGGAATACACAAATACAGCTAGAATGTACTATCATAAAAAGTCTCCTGTTTATAATGGGGATCAATTGTATAATCTCGTAAAAGAAGAAGATGCGATGAGCGGGATCACCTGGTTAAATCGCAGTGACTTTAATAGTAGCTGGAGACTTTTCGTTACCCGTAGCTTCGTGGAAAAACATCATATTCATACCATTAGCGATCTGATGAAATATATACAAAGAGAAGAAAAGAAAATAAAGATTGCAACAAACGAAGAGTTTTTGATTAGAGAAGACGGTTTTAAGCGTTTAAACGAGGCTTATCATATAGACATGGGGAAAGAGAATGTGATTGCCCTTGATTCGAAAATTCTTCCATTGGCAGTAAAAGAGGGAAGAGTGGATGTGGCTGTTGGGATGGGATCAGACAGCCATATTGAGGAATATGGTTTAGTTGTATTAAAGGAGGATAAAGTGGTGTTTCCACCTTATCATGCTGCGCCTGTCATGTTAACGAAAACAATGAAAGAATATCCTGTCGTTCGTGAAAAATTAAACCGCCTTTCGGCTGAATTAACAAATGAGAAGATCCATCAATTAGTCTATAAGGTAGATATTCTTCATCAAGATGTATCGAAGGTAGCCTATGATTTCTTAGTTACAAATGAATTGATTCAAAAATGAGCCTGCAAATGCAAGGCTTATTTTTTTTTGAGTGCGGATTTGCAGAAATCAATTTTTTTGTAGAGAACATCTACACTGTAGGAATTTTCTACAGTCATTGTGTAGAAAATTTCTACAATTCAAAGTCTTCACACTAAACGAGGCTGTTATGGCGCCACATAAACAGTTGGCATGGTACTTGCAATATTAGTTTGGCAAATAGACGTTCATAGGAGGCGTAAACATGAAAATTACAGGTATTGAGATCAAGCATTATTTATTGCCACTAGATCCACCATTTAAGGCAGCGTGGGATCCGGAACCGAGAAGAAAGTTTGCATCAACTGTGGTGTATGTTCATACGGATGAAGGCATTACCGGTGTTGGATCTGGAGATCTAATGATGGGGTTTGAAGGTCATGAGCATTTATTTATCGGTCAAGATCCATTTGCCATAGAACGACATTCACAGGTCATTCAAAATATAGACTTTCATTATGGACGTTGTTGGCCTCTGGATTTAGCACTTTGGGACTTAATTGGAAAAGCGACAGGACAACCAGTTTATAAATTACTTGGTGGTCGTTCAAATAAATTGCTCGCTTATGCTTCGACAGGTGAAATAGTCACCCCGGAAGAGCGTGCAGAACGTGCCGTATCTTTTGTGGAACAAGGTTTCAAAGCAATGAAAATTCGCTTTCACCATAAAGATGTAAAAGATGATATTAAAGTGGTGGAAGCTGTACGAAAAGCAGTTGGAGATAAATTGGAAATCATGGTTGATGCGAATCAAGGTTGGAAAATGCCATGGGATGTTGAACGCACCTGGGATTTGAAAATGGCCTATCAAGTCGCAAAAGAGCTTGAACAGTTAAATGTTTTTTGGTTAGAGGAACCACTTCCATCACATCATTTTGAATTAATGGCAAAGTTGCGTGATATGGTCGGGATTCGTATCGCAGGCGGCGAAATGAATCGAAATTGGCATGATTTTAGAGAAATGAATAAGAGTGATTCACTGGATGTATATCAACCGGATGTTGCTTTATCAGGAGGAATTACACAAACGAAAAAAATTGCGGAGCTTGTGCAAGGTAGCGGTGCGTGGTTCAGTCCCCATACTTGGACTAATGGCGTTGGTCTTCTAGCTAACTTACATCTAGCTGCAGCAATTGGTCATTGTCCATATTTGGAATTTCCTTATGATCCGCCAGCATGGTCGAATGACCGCCGCGATTATATTCAAAAGGACCGCTTAATGATTGACGCCGAAGGCTATCTAGTCGCGCCTGAAAAACCAGGCTTAGGGATTGTGTTAGACGAAGAAGCATTAAGCAAGTATGAAGTGAATCATTTTTATGTAGGAGAAAGTCAAAAAGTCTCTATTTAATAGGGTATTCGCTTTCTAAATATGAAACTACTATAGAAGGGTGAACAGAAACGTGAAAAAATACCAAGCATATATTCAAGGACAATTTATCCAAAGTGAAGACTATATGGATGTCACATACCCAGCAACTGGTCAAGTAGTTGCTCAAGTGTCATCTTGTACAAAGGAAGAAGCCGAACAAGCCATTCATGGTGCAAAACAAGCTTTTCCTTCATGGAAAGGGTTACCTTCATACAGAAGAGCAGAATTCGTCATGAATCTTTTAAACGAAATGCGAAAAGAAGGACCATTGACTGAAATTGCCACAGCTATTACTCAGGAAATGGGAAAACCACTGTCTGCTGCAAAGTCGGAAGTATTCTATGCGGCAGATTTAGGTGAATACCAAGCGCAGTGGGCACGGCGCATTGAAGGGGACGTAGTTGATAGTGATAATACAAATGAAAAAATCATTTCCTATAAAGAACCTCTTGGTGTTGTTTTAGTCATAGTTCCATGGAATTTTCCCATTTACGTATTAATGAGAAAAATCATTCCAGCACTTATTTGCGGTAATACGGTTGTCATCAAACCGAGCGTGAAATCACCCTTATCTGCATTAGAACTTGCACAATGCATTCATCAAGCCGGCTTCCCGGAAGGGGTTATTAATATCGTGACAGGGGCTGACGAAGTTGTAGGTGAAACATTAAGTTCTTCGGATCAAATCAATATGGTGACTTTTACCGGAAGTACGAGAGTGGGTAAAAGCATTATGGAAAAAGCATCTCGTCAGATGGTCCGTACTTCGCTCGAGCTTGGCGGTAAAGCACCTGCCATTGTGATGGAAGATGCGGATATCGACTTGGCTGTCCAGGCCATAAAGGGCGGACGGCTTGCAAACTCTGGTCAAGTCTGTAATAACACCGAACGTGTATATGTCCATCGAGACATAAAAGAAACATTCACAAAAAAACTAGTCGAAGCTTTTCAATCTGTCCGAATGGGTGATGGGCTTATCGATCCTGATGTTGAAATGAGTTGCTTAATAAGTGCTCATGACGTTTCGCGCGTTCACAGCATGGTACTAAGGGCCGTTGATGAAGGAGCCTCAATTTTATGCGGTGGCAGCTTAGTAGAGGGAATGACTGATAGTTTTTATCCTCCAACTCTTTTAGATCAATGTACTCAACAAATGAATATCGTTCACGATGAAATTTTTGGCCCTGTGCTGCCTATTATTACATTTGATACGTTAGAAGAAGTCATAGAATTGGCTAACGACTCACAATATGGCTTAACGGCAAACGTGTACTCAAACAATTATCAATATGTGATGGAACTAACAACGAAGTTAGAATGCGGCGAAGTATATGTAAACCGTCAACAGGGCGAAGCATATCAAGGGTACCATGCAGGTTGGAAGCAATCAGGTATTGGCGGCGACGATGGAAAACATGGATTTGAAGAATTTTTACAAATCAAAACGGTTTATCTTAAGTTTTAATTGATGAAGCTTTTAAAAATGGACAAGGTGTGCATTTTGTAAGTAAAAGGATCGAACAGGTAAGGCTTTATTGTCACAAAAGAATAGTAGGAATCATAACCAAACCATTCGTTCACCAGATGAATGGAGGAGTCATCATAGATGAAAAAGTAGGAGGATATATCGTGAGTATTTCTTTTGATTTCATACCTAAAACGCAGATTGCATTCGGAATTGACCGCTCTTTACAAATTGGAACAGATGTAAAGCGAATTAGCGGCCAGAATAAAGTTGTTCTTATTACAGACCCCGGTGTAATGAAAGTTGGTCTTTCTGATATCATTTTGAAGGCCCTCGAGAATGATGGGGTAGAAACCATTGTCTTTAGTAATGTGCAAAGTGATCCAACAGCAGCATCTATTGATGAAGCGGCAGAACTTATTCGTCGGTCCGGTGCTAAATGTGTAATTGGACTGGGTGGGGGCTCTGCAATGGATGTAGCAAAAATGGCCTCGCTTGTAGCAGGAGCAGAACATCCGACAATACATTATGCGCTTATGGCACATCCATTTGCACCAAAGAGCATTAAATCGATTATGATTCCCACAACTTCTGGAACAGGAGCAGAAGTAACAAGTACGGTTGTCTTTTCTACGGACGAAAAAAGAAAGGTATGGGGATGGGATGCGGATATGGCACCGGAACTGGCCATTTTAGAACCGAAATTCACTGTAGCCTTGCCGGACTTTTTAACAGCAGCTACAACCCTCGATGCCCTTGTTCATTCGATTGAAGCCTGCGCTGGAAAAAGATCGAATCCATTTATTGAAGCATTAAGCTTACAATCGATTCGATTGATTGCCAAACATTTTGAAACAGCGCTGCAAAACCCTGCCGACCTAGAAGCACGAGGAAATCTCGCACTTGCAGCAACCCTCGCAGGCATGGCCATCGAGCAAGGTGGCACCGGAATTGCTCATTGCATCGGTCATGCGCTCGGAACTCTAGGACGGATTCATCATGGACGTGCTGTCTCCATTGCTTTAACTGCTGCATATCCTTGGAACGCAGAAGAATCCACCCAAATCCATGCTGAAATCGCCCGTGCTCTCGGTGTTAAAGAAGAAGGATTGACAGAGAAGGAACTAGCTCTAGCAGGGGCGAATGTGTTTAACCGGTTAGTGGAAAACAGCGGCTTAAAGATTTCACTTCAAGATGATGGTTTAAGCGTAGCTGACATTGATCGACTTGTTGAAATCGCCTTATCAGAGGAAAATACGCCAATGCGTTTAAATAATTGCCGTGTGGCAACTAAAGAAGAATTGAAAGAGTTTGCCAGCAAGATCTTAACACCTTCACCGGTTAATGCTTAAAAAGGAATTTGGTATTTTGGAAGTTTCTTATTTTTATCATTTCGAAATGGATGAATGTAAATCATCCATTTCGAAATGAGAGGTGTAAGCGCTTTCTATATTGATGGATTAGGAGGGGAATTATGAAAAATATCCGACACTTAGTGTTTTGGCCGCCGTTTTTATTACTGTTAGGTGCCGTTATACTTAGCTTTACCAATAAAGAAGCGTTTATAAAAATAACGACCGATGCAAACAATTGGGTCATTGCAAACCTAGGAGGAGTATTTAGTATAAGCGGATTACTCATGGTAATAGCGTGTATTGCCACTTACTTTTCTCCACTAGGAAAAGTTAAAATTGGCGGTGCAAATGCGAAACCCATCTTGAGTTTCAAAAACTGGTTTGCCATCACATTAACCACAACCATTGCTTCTGGTTTAACATTCTGGGGAATCGTTGAGCCTGTGTACCATGTATCAGCACCACCAGAATCCTTGGGAATTGAACCAAATAGTCCTGCAGCGGCTATCTTTGCCATGTCAACGATGTACCTTCATTGGACAATTACACCTTATGCCATCTATTGTGTACCTATTATTGTTTTTGCGTTTACTTATTATAATATGCGTAAACCATATAGCTTATCGTCTACATTATCACCTGTTCTAGGTAAGAAATTGGAAGGGAAAAGCGGACAAGTGATTGATGCCGTCTGCCTATATACTTTGGCTTTGGGGATGGCAGCTTCCATGGGTACAAGTACGATGAGTCTAGCCGGTGGAATCAAAAGCCTGACTGGAATACAAAGTACACCCGTTGTTTGGGGAATTATTACACTTGTCGGAACAGCTATTTTTATTGTTTCAGCATCAAGTGGATTGACAAAGGGAATCCGAATTTTATCGAATATTAACGTTAAAGCTTTCTATGCTGTTGCCTTATTCCTTCTAATTGCAGGACCGACTTCTTATATGCTGAATTTAGGAACGGAATCATTCGGTTACTACTTAACACACTTCTTTGAGAAGAGTTTATTTACAGGAGCTGCAGCTGGAGATCAATGGCCACAATGGTGGACAACGTTTTATTGGGCTAACTGGTTTTCATGGGCAGCGATTACGGCTTTATTTCTAGGGAGGATTGCTTATGGATATACGGTAAAAACAGTAATCTTTGTCAACTTTATTTTGCCGGCATTATTCGGCGGCATCTGGATGACGATTTTTAGTGGAACATCGATTAAGATGCAAGTGGATGGGGGAGCACTCGCAGGAGTATTGAATAACAGTGGTCCTGAATCGGTTTTATATGCCGTATTTGAGGCGCTGCCTTTCGCTCATATTGTGATTCCTTTTTATTTATTCATCGTTTTCCTTTCCTTTGTTTCGGGAGCGGATGCAAATACCGCAGCAATGGGTGGCATCAGTTCGTCTGGCATCTCTCCAAAAAGTCCCGAACCAGGAATTTTAATTAAAGCTACTTGGGGAATAACCGTAAGTTTTGTTTCATGGATGATGATCAGCTTTGCGAAAATTGACGGGATTAAAATGCTCTCTAATCTTGGTGGTGTACCAGCTCTTATATTGGAGCTCGGTGTATTGATTGCACTCTACAAAATCGCAAAATCTCCTGAAAAATATGATGTTACGGATCAAAAGAAAATCGAAGAAGACCAAGACTTAATGGATTTAGAGAAAAAAAGTGAAGTCATCTAACCAACGATAAAAGTGCAGAAAACCGGGGCAAGAATGCTGCCCCGGTTTTCTTTGTTTGTATCGCCTAAAATAGTTAGCTTAAAACGAAAAGTACTGGAATACCTACAATCTTTACTGAATTCTTTTACTTCTATCATGATATAGATTAATTAATTCTGCATTTTGCTTATTCATCTTTTTCACATTCTTATTAATCGTGGCCAATTCCCATAGAACAGCTAATCCAAAGATTAGCATAAGCGTTAATAAATCCATTGTTGCCCTCCTATTGATGTTGTGTACCTTTAATTAAATGATTCTTTTCACTTGGATTCAATTTCTCAACTCGGGAAGGCAAGTTTTTTCTTTGATAATAATTGTTTTGAATCAATGCATATATCACTAAAAAAGTTCCCAGTAATTCGAAGTATGATAGTGATCCTCCTTGGATAAAAACGATGACCAACGTGGTTATTGGAACTAAATTGATAAATAGGATCCCATTAATTGGCGTTAGAAGTTTAATGCCTAAATTCCAGCTTAGAAGGGCTATGGCACCGGGGAAAATAATCATGAAGATCATCTCACCATAAATGGATTGCATAACTTCTGCTGTAGGGACTGACAGGCCCATTGCAGTTGCGAAGAATGTAATGATTGCTGATACAGTTGTTCCTAAAATGCACGTTAAAGTCGAATAGCGGAGTGTTGACCATCCATTGAATTGGTCGCCGCCCATCGTATATATAACCCATCCTATAACCCCGATAAGAATGAAAAGGATAGGGATGATGCTACCTTTCAATAAAAATAGGAATGATATGTTGCCATTGGTAATAACAAGAATGGCCCCAATCAAGGCAAGGAACATGCTGGCGATGGTATATTTCATGGGTCTGGCATTTTTGAAAACCCACATTATTAAAATGGAAATCATGGGCATTAATGATTCCATGATGGAAGCAACAATTACCCCGTTATGTCCCAGTAAGTCTTGACCGGCGAAAATGAGAAAGTTGTATACAGTAAACGCCATCGTTCCAAAAAACAATAATTTCTTACCCTTCCCTTCCAGGCAAAATGACTTCTTCCCCTCTTTAATTAAAAGCAATATCGCTAAAATTACGCTAACAGCTAAATATCGCAGAAAAGAGAAATAAAAAGGATCAATATACATTAGGGCCCTTTCTGCAACTGGAAACATGGCTCCCCAAGAAATGCTGGCTGTCAAACATAAAAGTGCACCGATTAAAACTTGATTTTTTTTCATAAAAGCTTACCCCTCAAAAATAATGATTGATTAAATTCCTATACACACCTTATGATAAAGTCATTATCATGTAAAATGACTTAAAATGAATATAATCATCATTATTAATGATAGTTGAGAAAGGGGTCACTTTTTTGGAAATGCGGGATTTACAAATATTCCAGTGCGTCGCTAAATATGGAAGCGTAAGTAAGGCGGCTGTTGAGTTGAATTACGTCCAATCCAATGTAACGGCGAGGATTAAGCATTTAGAGCAGGAGTTACGGACACCTTTATTCAATCGACATAAACGTGGTATGTCTTTAACTGCAGAGGCCCGAAAAATGCTGGAGTATGTAAACAAAATTTTGCTTGATGTGGAAGAACTCAAGCAAGTATTCCTGGATAGTGAAACACCTACAGGGATATTGAACATCGGTACAGTTGAAACGGTCAGCGACCTTCCTATGATTCTAGCCTCTTATCATAAACAGTATCCAAATGTCGATTTATCCATAAAGGCGGGATTAACCGAAGACCTAATTAAAGATGTCATTGAACATAGGATGGATGGCGCTTTTGTTACAGGACCGATTAAGCATCCGCTCATTCAGCCATACGATGTATGTACAGAAAAACTTGTATTAGTTACAAGAAATGAAACATTTGACCTTGAAGAAATAATAACAGAACCATTTTTAGTATTCAGTCAGGGTTGTGGATATCGCTCTAAACTGGAACAATGGCTGAAAGAAGAAGAAGTGATGCCCAAAAGGATCATGGAGTTCAATGTATTGGAAACGATCTTAACCAGCGTAACACTCGGCCTTGGCATTACCCTCGTACCACAATCAGCGGTAACTCACCTTGCAACCACTGAAAAAGTGCACGTGCATGCAATTCCGGAAGAATACGGCAATATCTCGACTATCTTCATTCACCGTAAAGATGCTTATATGACAAACTCCATGCAAAGCTTCTTGCAAACCATTGAAGCTCATCATGAAAACCGATTTAAACAAAATCTTGGAACCACTCATGAGCTAATATGAAGGAAGGAGCGTGGCGTATTCTTTACATAGAATGATAGAGGATCGCTGAAACCGTTGATTATTAGGCTGCAAAACTATTAGGGGTGGTGAAAACGTATGGATGAAAAAGATTGTTTAATTTTGCAATATTTATATAAAGACCAGAATCTTACAAAAGCTGCAGAACGACTTTACATGACCCAACCTGCTTTAACGTACAGAGTAAGACAAATTGAAAAGGAATTTCAGACTGAAATTCTGGCTAAAAATGGTAAAAATATTAAAATGACACCTGCTGGAGAATATTTGGTCAGCTATGCAAAAAAAATGCTCATAGATTTACGTGAAACAAAAGAGTATTTATTGAATATGGGAAGTGAAACGAAGGGGAGTTTGAAATTAGGGATAAGCAGCCATTTCGGACTTTATAACCTGCCTTCCATTTTAGGAGAGTACATGGGGAATTGTCCTATGGTCCATTTAAATGTTGATACGGGATTCAGTACGGAAATGATGGAATTGCTCATCCAAGGGGAGATTGATGTTGCGATTGTAAAAGGCGATTATGAATGGTTCGATGAAAAGTATCTTCTCGAGGAAGAAAAAATATGCATCATTTCAAAAGATGAGATACCTGTCGATAGCCTTCCAGAATTTCCGATGATTAATCGTAAGGAGCCGAATGTTTTGCTGAAATATAGAAATATTTCGCAAATTCCCTCCGAAAAAGGTATAGACTACTGGTGGAATGAAAGGTTTACGTCACCTCCTTTCATGATGATGCAAGTAGATAGCTATGAGACATGCAGGGAAATGGTAAAAAGAGGGCTTGGGTACTCCATTATTCCCCGTGTGTTTCTACAAAAAAATGATGACTTGTACTCCCATGATTTGGTTTTAAAAAATGGTGAAGAACTAAAAAGAAGAACTTGGATGCTATACCGACAATCATCCTTACAATTAGCCAGTGTTTCCAAGTTTGTGAGTGAGATCAAAAAGCTATTTTACTAACACATATAGACAAAGGAGAACACCTATTTTTTGGTTGTTCTCCTTTTTGTGTTTGCGACCAATGAATTTATAAATATTCATGATGATTACTATTTAAACTATAAAAAAATTTTTTAGTTTCATAAAAAAACCTTAATTTTACTTATCAATAAAGTGAACGTAATATTATGAAAAAGAAACATTTAATTTTCTGAATTTTTTGGAGGTTGTATATTTATGTCAATGCATGTTGTGGAAGGAAAGAAATCGATTCAATCCGCGGTTGAAGCCCGTGATGCTGAATTGCGTGAGCTTGCATTAAAGATTCATGCTCATCCAGAACTTAGTTTCCATGAATTCGAGGCAATGAAATGGTTGGTGGAGCCATTAGAAACAGCAGGCTTCTCGGTTGAAAAAGGTATTGCAAATTTAGAAACTTCATTCAGGGCAACATGGGAGGGGCATCCTGGTGGTCCGACGATTGCCATTTTAGCTGAATATGATGCACTTGCAGGACTTGGTCATGGATGCGGCCATAATATTATTGGGACATCAGCTATTGGCGCAGCATTGGCACTGAAAGATGCTCACCCTGACCTTCCCGGAAAAATCATCGTATTAGGGACGCCTGCAGAAGAGGAAGGCGGAGGGAAAATTTTAATGGTAGAGGATGGGGTTTTCGATCATGTGGATGTAGCCATGATGTGTCATCCGCAAAAACAGACCATGGTATTACGTGGTGGATTAGCATGTGTGGATGCATCCTTTATGTTTCATGGAAAAGCATCACACGCGTCTTCTTCTCCCGAAAAAGGAATTAGTGCTCTGGAGGCAGTCATTAATACTTTTGTTGCCGTCAATTCGTTGCGTCAGTTTTTTAAAGATGATGTAAGAATCCATGGAATCATAACAAAAGGCGGGGATGCAACAAATGTAGTTCCTGCTTATTGCGAGGCTGAGTTTTTATTGAGAGCCAGTACTGTGGAAGAATTAAATGTCGTTCGTGAGAAAGTATATGCTGCAGCTCGTCATGCCACAGAAGCTGTAGGTGCAAGAATCGAGATAACCGAAGGTCTCATATATGCGGAACGAAATAATAATAAAGCACTAGCCGCCTTATTTAAAGACAATCTAGAGATGTTAGGGGAGGTAGTATGCGACCCGCCTGCAAAAGGAGGAATCGGTTCATCGGATATTGGTAATGTTGGACAAGTAACTGCAACGATTCATCCGTACATCAAAATAACGGATGACGCAATCACCCATACTCCGGAGTTTGTACAAGCAGCAGCTTCCGAGAAGGGAATGATCGGTTTAAATAAAGCAGCAAAGGCTTTAGCAATGACGGCATACGAAGTATGTATGAACCCTCAATACATTCATGAAATTCGAGAAGAGTTCGAAGTGTGGAAAGCTAATAAATCATGTAAATGAAGATAAGGGAAGATTCCGTTTTGCGGGGGATCCAGGTGAAAATAATGTAAAAGGTGGTACGAAAAATGAGTAAAGCTAGTGCTGAAAAAATAAAGAGTGAACCCCCATTCAAAAAAAGTAAAATAAAAATGCCACACACATTTGTCATTATTATTTGTATGATCTTATTTGCAGCTGCTTTAAGTTATTTAGTGCCCGCAGGTGAGTTTGACAGAGTGGAAGATAAAAAAACAGGGAATACGGTAGTAGTCGAGAATTCGTACCATTCGGTAGAGGACAACCCCATTGGTATATTTGATATTCCTCTAGCCATTGTACATGGCCTTATTGATGCAAGTGATACTGTATTCTTTATTTTCATTGTCGGCGGAGTATTTCAAATCATTAATTCCACAGGTACGATTGAGGCCGTGGCTGCAAGGGTTGGAAAGACTTTCATGAACCAAGGAATTGTCATTATTCCTATTTTTTTAACTTTATTTTCAATAGGGGGATTCACCATTGGCATGTCGGCTGAAGTCATGGCGTTTGTACCAATTGGCATTGCGATTGCAAGGTCATTAGGCTATGATGCCATGACTGGAACTGCCATGGTGATGCTCGGTGCAGCTGTAGGCTTTACAGCTGGTCTTCTTAATCCTTTCAATGTAGGAATTGCCCAAGCCATTGCTGAAGTTCCGATGTTCTCCGGGATGTGGTTACGTGGGATCATCTTGGTTGTATTATTAATTGTCACGAGCATTTATATCATTAGATATGCAAAAAAAGTGAAGATTAATCCACATGCCGGTATTGTGTATGACTTAGAAAAAGAAGAAAAGCATGAGAATTTGGATATATCCTCTTTATCCTCCATGAAACCTAGACATTACTTAACGATTATTGTCGTGTTGATAGGATTTAGCTTCCTGATTTGGGGTGTCTCCAAAAAAGGCTGGTGGATGGAAGAATTAGCTGCATTTTTCTTATCTTTAGGTGTTGTTGTTGGGTTTTTATCTAAATATGGTCCGAGCAAAATTGCCAGCGAGTTTGTACAGGGGGCAAGGGATATTACATTCGGAGCCTTTATTGTTGGGCTTGCAAAAGGAGTAGTCGTGGTGCTAGAGCAAGGACATGTCATCGATTCGGTGGTAAACGGACTTGCCGCAACAGTAGGCCATTTGCCAAGTTCGATCCAAGTTCTTGGCATGTATATATTTCAAACCATCATGAATGTGTTCATTACTTCAGGAACGGGCATGGCAGCAACGACCATGCCGATTTTAACACCACTTTCCGATTTGATCGGTGTTACAAGACAAACGACCATCCTCACTTATCAGTTAGGAGATGGTCTATCAAACTGCATTCTACCTACCTCTGCCATGCTTATGGGAAGCTTAGCAGTCTCTAAAATCAAATATCAAGAATGGGTAAAGTTTTTCTGGCCCTTGTTAGCGATATGGATCGTTATAGGTGCGGTATTTATATTAATAGCTGATTTCATTAGGTACTAAATCTTATCATTTATGAAATGATAAGTGGTGAAGGATGTATATTGGATAAACAGAATATGAATGATGGGGGGCAGCTCTTTGGCTGCTCTTTTTTTGAATTGATCAGGTGAAGAAGGATAAATGATTGGCTTAGAGAATAGTTATGAAAAGGTGTCATACGTTCGAATCTTAATCGTTCTTCATATCTTCAAGCATGGAGTGTATCTTAGTTGCCAATCTATGCAATCCTAGAAAACAACGGGCATTAAAAATCAGACACATATCAGCGACATTTGGAAGATAATGAAAACCATAACTTGAATTACATAATATCCAAAGGTAACGTCATTCTACAAATTTGATAGAAAATAGGTGAAGCAAGTGAAGTTGGATACATTATATAAGACATATCAACCTTATCTTTTTTCCATTGCATACCGGATGCTTGGATCTGTTACCGACGCAGAAGATATCGTTCATGATTTATTCCTGCAGCTTAAGCTTGATACAGAACAAATTAAGGACATGAAAGCATATCTTGCGAAAATGACGACAAATCGCTGTCTGAACTTTTTAAATTCAGCCCGTAAGAGAAGAGAGGTTTACACAGGACCTTGGTTGCCTGAACCTCGGGTAAACGACACAGAGCAGCCTTTAGATAAGGTTGTAACGGATGAAACGGTTGCTTATGCCTTCCTCGTTTTACTGGAACAACTTTCGCCTGTTGAAAGAGCTGTTTTCGTACTTAGAGAAGCATTTGCTTACAACTATGAGGATATTGCCGAGATGCTCGAAAAGAATGAAGTGAACTGCAGAAAGATCTACAGCCGGGCTAAGCGGAAATTACAGAATGATATGCCAGTGCAACCGGAGGATACTAAACAAGTCGATCTTTTGGCAAAAAAATTCATTAAAGCATCTACGACAGGAAACTTTGAGGAGTTTTTGGATATTCTTACGGAAGATGTTGTACTTGTTACTGACGGCGGAGGAAAAGTGATTTCTGCATTAAATCCAATTGTAAATAAACAGCGTGTATCCTCCTTTCTTAAAGGAATTTCCGCTAAAGGAAGTTTCATAGGAGAACTGCTTCCAGTAATGGTCAATGGTCAGAAAGGGATATTACAAATAAAAGACGGGCATCCAATCAAAGTCATCTGCTTTGAACTAGATTCAAAACAACAAAATATCCAGAAAATCTTTATTGTTTCAAATCCGGATAAATTAGATCATATTCCCGTTCCATAATTAGGATAGACTGTGAGCTCAAATGTGAAGTGAACCCAAAAAGTTAGACACTTTATTTAATTAGGCAGCCTTGAGGGCATGAATCCGGTAATCTACCGGGCTCATGCCTTTTAATTTTAC
>NZ_JBHXAS010000086.1:0-21377 GCF_042727425.1 Peribacillus sp. NPDC060253 | reverse complement strand
TTTCAAAACAGAATAAAAAAAGACTATGAGCAAAATTATTAACATTTTTATGAGCACTGGGTAGGAAACTTTTTTCTTACCCTTTTCAACAATAATAAGCTTTTAGGCCGTATTTTTTACGTTCTTTCATAATAATTTGCCAATTTCATATCCTTTCTGGAAATTAATTGATGTTTTACTAAAAATATACCCTATAATATGAGGTGTTCTTATTTTATTTCAGGGGGTATAGTTTATATGCATTTACAATCAGTATTTGGAAAAGGTGCTAGTTTCCGTGAAGGACAACAAAAAGCCATTGAACTTATTATGCAAAAGAAGCGGGTCCTAGTTGTACAAAAAACAGGATGGGGTAAAAGTTTAGTTTATTTCTTGGCAACAAAAATGTTACGTGAACAAGGTGATGGAGTAACGCTTATCATTAGTCCATTGCTCTCGCTTACAAGAAATCAACTCCAAAGCGTGGAAAAATATGGACTTAAAGCAGACTGTATAAACGGCTCTATTAATAAAACGATGGAGGAACGTACAACACTTATTCAAAGATGTAATGATGGTCTTTGTGACGTCTTATTTATTACACCAGAACAGCTTGAAAAAGCAGAATTTGTGAAACTACTTGCGCAATTACGTGTAGGTTTATTTGTTGTAGATGAGGCACATTGTATCTCCGACTGGGGTCACGATTTTAGACCCGATTATCGCCGAATCAATCAACTTATACAAGTCTTACCAGGTAACGTAGCAATACTCGCAACAACTGCAACAGCTAATGAACGAGTTATCGCTGATATCTGTCAGCAGTTAGGGAATTGCGAAGTGTTACGCGGCCCGTTAAAACGTGAGTCATTGCATTTACACAAGATTCATATGCCAAATGGGGACAGTAAATATGCATGGTTAGCTAAAAATATTTCGCATTTACCAGGGGCGGGCATTATCTATGGTACAACAATTAAAGAGTGTGAAAAGATTGCATCATGGTTACGTGAAAATGGAATTAAGGCTGAGGCTTATCATTCCAAGCTAGACGAATCGGATAAAGTGTTGTTTGAACAGCAGTTAGAACGTAATGAGTTAAAGGTACTTGTAGCAACTATCTCTTTAGGAATGGGTTATGATAAAGAGGATATTAGTTTTGTGATACATTACTATACACCTAAATCTGTGATTGAATATTATCAGCAAATAGGACGAGCTGGACGAGCAATTGATACTGCCATTTGTATTTTGTTATACGGTGGCAAAGAGGAAATGCGGATTAATGAGTTCTTTATCAATAATTCCTTCCCTAAGCAAGTACACTTCAATAGAGTAATATCAGTACTTGAACAAGAAGATTCAATAAAATACAAACAATTACAAAGTAAAGTGAACGTTAAGGAAAATACGTTTAAGCAAATTTTAAAGCTATTATCACTGGAAGGTTTTATTGCTAGAGATTCAAACGGACAATATTATAAAACTGTGAAACCATATGTGTCACAAGAAGAATTTTTTGAAGAAGTAAAAAATATGAAAAAGGATGACTTCAATCAATTGTTGGCCTATCAGGAACATACAGGTTGTTTAATGGCCTTTCTAACAAATGAGTTAGATGATCCTTACACGGAGCCTTGTGGTAAATGTAGCACGTGTTTATCTCAAGAATGGGATTGGACTCGAGATACTGTAACTGAAGCAGAAATAAATAGAGTGCAATTATTTTTTGCCAAGTCATTTAACATTATTGAGCCAAGGATACAATCAGCAATGACAAATCGTAGATTAAGTACACTTTGTGAAGATGGCTTAGCTTTAAGTTACTACCATGAAGAATTAGGACAAGAAGCAAGTAAAGGAAAGTATGAAGATCTATACTTTTCTGACAAACTGGTACAAGCATCAACTGAAAAGCTACAACAGTTTTTAATCAAACAACAAATTCCCCGCGATCGCTTAGTTATAGTACCAATACCATCGAATCGTCGACCTCGACTGGTACCTGATTTTGCTAACAAATTGGCCATAAATCTACAGTGTGGTTATTTAGAGGCACTAGCGAAGCATTCTGGAGAACCGGAGCAAAAAACCCTGTTAAATAGCGCACTACAAGAAAAAAACGTACGAGATTATTTACATATTATCTCGAATCTACAGTATACACTAAAAAATTGTCATATAATATTAGTAGATGACTTCGTTGACTCTAGATGGACATTTGCGGTTGCTGCAGATGTGTTAGGTAGTCAATATACTAATATTAAAGTTATACCATTTGCGTTATCGATAACCGGTAGCGACTAAGAGAGGAGCTCTTAAGTGCAGTTTAATGAGAATCAAATAGCGACATATTTACTTTGTGCCAAGTTACCGAATGCTAAAACACCTCCTTTAACAATTATTGAATGGAATGAACTTATTCGCGCGTTAAAAGAGCATAATTTAGAGCCAAAGAATTTATTAGGAATGACACCTAGTGAAATTCTCAATATTGGTAGTTCAAAACAGAAGATGATGAAAATGGCAAAAAAAATAGAGGACCGCCAAAAATTAGGCTTTTCTATGATGGAACTAGAAGAACTTTCTAACCAGGGTTATAAAATAATGTTTCGGCAAAACATACCAAAACGTTTGAAGGGAAAAATAGATCCTAAGCATTTGCCACCATTTTTTTATGTTATAGGAGATACTTCCATTTTCGAATATCTCGCACTAGGTGTTGTCGGCTCTCGGGATGCGAATAAAGAAGAAATTGCGAACACAGCACGCTTAGGACATGAAGCTGCAATCCAGGGTATTGTTTTAGTATCCGGTGGCGCAAAAGGGATAGATAGTACAGCTGTAGACGCCTGTTTAAATAATGGTGGTAAAGCAATTGTTTTCCCATCAGAAGGATTAGAATCATGGATAAAGCGTAAGGAAATACGTCAATATATTCAAAATAAACAATTGTTACTTATTTCTGCTCAGTCTATAAATGCACGCTTTACAGGTGCCTATGCCATGCAACGTAATAAATATATTCATACGACTGCACATGCCGTCCTAGTAGCTTCTTCCAAAATTTTGTCATCAAGAAACACTAAAACTGGAACTTGGTCAGGGGTTATGGAGAATGTACAAGCCCAGTGGACACCTATATTTGTACAGGGTAAAAGCGAAGGTGTACAAAAGTTATTAGAAGAAGGGCATGCAAAACCATTTGATTCATTTGCAAGTCTTTTAGCCATGGCTAAACCTAACAATGCATCCAAAAATACTAATCAAATAGTTAAACCAGAAAGCACCCCGTTTCCAAGACAAGAAATATTACAATATTTAAGGTTTGCTAAGGACTCTGGTTTGAATGAACAGCAAGTACGAGAAGAACTTACATTATTAATGAAAGAAGTATTTGATAATTCGTTAGAGCAAATACGTTGTAGTGAAGGAGCATTAGACGATTCGAACGAACAACTTGAAGTACTTGAATCAAAAGTTAAAAAGAACCCTGAAAACAAGGGAGAGGGTAAAGAAATTGTGAGCCCACACAAAATTGGTTTAAATAATGAGTCTGTAAAGGATACAGGTGAAGCGTCTTCAGAGCAAATAAGTATAGAGGATTTGTTAATACAAGACAAAAATAGATAATAGATACGGTTTAATTATTGCGCATTATCTATAACCAATGTATGGCTATGAGTCATGAAGTTTACATCGAGTAATGAGCCTTACATTCCGTGCAGATTTTAATATCATTTACAGTGGGTTTTTTCAATCTACATAGCCATTACAAACTATATTTTCTATTGCTACCAGTTATTCGTTGTAGCTAATGCAGGAATAAAAGGAACCCTAAGGTAGGCATTTTCGGCTACCTAGGGTTTGTATATGTAGCTATTGAAGAATATAAAAATTATATGAGGCGTAGTCTGTGAGGTTATGCTTCTTTAGTTTTCACTATATACTTCCATTCTACTTTTTATACAATTCTTGTAACTACCTAATAACTTCCGAAACTAAAAAATTGAAAAGCCTTCCATGAAAGCTCTGTATCTTAGTAAAATAACGGTAAACTTTTGGTCAACCTGCTATTGAGGTTGCTACTCATGGTCTGCCCTATCCGCTTTACAAAAACACTTTTTCACACAAGGGTGAATTTATCTTTCAAACGTCTAAAACGAAGGAATCTAGACGTTTAATCAGTTTAGATCAAGACCCTATCTTTACTCAAAAAGTGGCGTATACGGCAAATAGAAGCCAATTTAGCTGATGAGAATACTTCAGATAATAATAAGATGGTTTTCAAAGGGGATGACAGTTCTCCGCTTCGCTTAGCCTATCCAAATGATAAGCTCGATATTGTAATTGAGAGACACAAGCTTCACAGAATTACTATTCATGGTTTACGTCATACACATGCTTCACTGTTATTTGAAGCAGGAGCTGCATTAAAGAAGTTCAGGAGCGGCTAGGACACTCTGACATACAAATGACAATGAACATCTATACTCATGTAACAGACACCGTTAAAGACCAAACAACAACAGCCGCAAAATTACAAAGGTTTATGGAGCTATGATGTGGTCAAAAAATATTTCCGTGGTCAAAATGTGGTCAAAGCTATTTAGGGCAAAAAAAGACCCCCAACCAAATGGTTGAGAGCCTTTCGAAACGGTAATAGAATTAACGTTTTGAGAACTACCAGTTGAGAATTTTAAGAACACTTATTCATAAGAATCCTTATACATCAACATTCTGTCAATTTGAACAATGGATTGATTAGGATAAAAAATGGTCTCTGCAGATACCATTTGAACCATTTTGAACCATTATTGATGTTAGTTGAATACAAATTTTTAACAGAGATTCCCTATTAATTAACTAGTTATATATAAGGTTTTTGAATATCTAAACGTTTTATTTATCAGGAATATTTTTTAAAATTCTCAGCTTGCTCCATTACTTTTTCAAAAACCTCTTCATCCCACTCTGGTGGATAACCATTTTCGTACAACAACACCGTTAAATCCATATTGAGCTGATTTTTGATATCCTCTCGACTTGACCAGTCTGCGTACTGTGCTTTTTCATCCACTAATTCTTTGATAGCTTTAGCAAGGTCTAAACATTTCTTATCCACATACTCAAATTTATGCTCATCGCGAACTTTAACTAAAATATCATAAAAAGCTTTTTCTTCGTATGAAATGCCGAGTTTACTAAATGAATCTTTGTCATCTTGCAAGTCCTTTAAGATATCCAAGAGCTGACCTGATAAATCGTCAATAAAGTCATAGACAACTTCAGAAACAAATAATTGTGCATCTCGATTGTTGTAGGCCTCGACCACACGTTTTAGTCGTTCTGAAAACTCAATAGCTTTGAGCTTGTTGGTTTTGCCGTACATATTGATTTGCTTTTGAAGCATTTTCAACAAAGCATTAAATTTCGTGATAGGCATATCCAATTCATCAAGTTGCTTTTGAAATTCGTCATTGAACAATTCATCAGTGTCATTGTTAATTATATCTTCAACGCCTGTGGACGTGATTGCTTGATATACCAACTCTTGCACATGTTTATTCATCGTTTCAGTGTCAGGAGCATTACCTTTAGTCTGTTTATAAATAATGGAACGAATCGCAAGATAAAACTGTGCTTTTTCAGTTTCTTCATGAGTCAATTCTCCCGATGGATAAGTAATTTCATACGCCATTTTCATTCTGCGAGATAAGCCCATGAACCGTAATTCCATTTCTTTTGAGGTTTGAATATACTCTGCGCCACGATTGAGACAAAGCAAGCGTTCAGCTGGACTGCCAATGTAAAAATCACTCGCATCGAAATTAACTATGAGTTCATCAATCATAGCGATGTGATTTCTAAAAATACCTAAAGTGATTGGCAACTCATCAATCGGGCTTTCTTGTGGGTCACCATATTTTTTGGCAGCTTCCATCATAGCTTTCTTGATACCGATGTAGTCCACAACTAACCCGTGGTCTTTCCCTTCAAACACACGGTTTACTCGTGATATTGTCTGAATCAAGGTATGCTTTTTCAGAGGCTTATCAATATACATCACGGCTAACGATGGCACATCAAACCCTGTAATCCACATATCAACCACAATCGCAATTTGAAAATTAGAATTGTCATTCTTAAATTGTTTATCAAGCATTTTACGATGGTCGCCATTTCCAAGTAAATCAAACATTTCCTGCTCATCGTCTTTCCCTCGAGTGGCGACAATGTTTACTTTAGTCAACTCCTGTAGTTTTTCAAGTTCTATATCAGTCAAGTCATCACGGTCTGTCTTTTTAGGAACAAACCACTCGGGACGAACGTTTTTCAACTCTTGATAGACTTTATAGGCGTGCTCACGATTTGAGCAGACAATCATCGCTTTCTGTACGATTTCAGGCTTTTCACTGACCAACTTGTCATAGTGGTCAGCAATATCTGTTGCAACTTTTTTGATACGGTCTGGATGGCTCAAAATTTGTGTCATCTTAGACATAGCACGTTTACTTGCTTCTACCTGTTCTTTATTGGCACCAGCTTCCGTGGCTTCATTATAATATTTGTCAATTTCATCAGTCTGTTCATCCGAGATAATCACTCGTGCAAGACGTGGCTCGTAAGAAATACGGACGGTAATACCATCATCAGTTGACTCCTTCATGGTATAGCTATCAACAATATCACCAAAGACATGAATGGTTTCATCTACTGGTGTACCTGTAAAGCCAGCATAAGTTGCATTAGGAAAAGCATCACGCAGGTAATGCGCAAAGCCGTAAGTTGTTTCCACACCCTTATCCGTATATTTGAGCTTTGAGCCTGTATTGGTTTGTGTGCGGTGGGCTTCGTCTGAGATACAGATTATATTATTACGTTCAGACAATAGCCCTGTTTCTTCCTCAAACTTTTGAATGGTTGTGATGTAGACACCGCCACTTTCATTCGTTGAAAGTTCGCTTTTCAATTCCGCACGACTGGCAATCGACTTAACATTTTTATCTTTGAGATAGCGTTTAGAGCCTTCAAAGAGTTCACTCGTCTGATTACTCAAATCTTCACGGTCAACGATGATGATAATCGTAGGAGAATTAAAAATATCTCGATCATGTGTGGCTAATAATCGTGACAAGAAAAGCATGGTATTTGTTTTACCTGAGCCAGTCGCTCCAAAGTATGTGCCACCTTTTCCGTCACTCGCAGGTTTCAAGTGTGCTTTGATATTGGCAAGCATTTTATTTGCTGCAAAAAATTGTGGATAGCGCGTGACAATCGCTTTTTCTTTTTTATCCGAGTCTGGATAGTATATAAAGTCTTGTAAAATTGCAATCAGTCTGTCTTTTGCAAAAGCACCATCAATCATCGTAAGCAGTGCCGAAACCCCATTTGACACTTTTTCTTCATCATTTGCCTTATTCCATGAATAGTAATATTCGTAAGGTGTGAAGATTGACCCCATTTTGGTATTTGCACCGTCTGATAAAACCGATAAAAAGCTGTATTTTGTAAGGACTGGTATATCCCGATTGTAGCGGATATGAATCTGCTTCCAAGCATCATAAATAGTTGTTTCTTCTTTGATAGCTGCTTTGAATTCAAAAATTGCCAGTGGAATACCATTTACGAAAATCAGCATATCTGGTCTGCGTTCTCGTACATCAACCACCGTAAACTGGTTGACCACCTTAAAAATATTGTTTTCAGGGTTTTCAAAATCAATAAAATCAATATGAATGGGTGGTTTGCTTGTATCGTCTCGCGCAAGGTCAAAACCCTCATTGACTAAGAAAAAGGCTTGACGGTTTCCGATATAGAGCGGACTTGTCGGCACAAATTTGAGTTTGTTTGTGATGATTTCGAGCTCTTTTCCGTTCAAATCAGGATATTTTGACAACATAAAAGATTTGAGGTCATCGACTAACAGTACCTCATCATATTTTCTATGGATAGACTCCCCACTGACATAGTCATAGCCGTTTTTAACAAATAGTTCTATGATGGCTTGTTCGAGCTGAGCCTCATCAAACTTTGGCAAGCGCTTTCGCCTCCTTGACTGCCCCATTGATAAGAATCGGGCAAATGTCTTTTATTTGTTGTTTTAACTCAGGAACTCTAGATATTGCTTCGTACAGTTTTACATATTTTCTTTGAATTTCGATAGGTGGTAAATTAAATAATATTTCCTCAAACCTATCTAAATCTAAATTTGCACGTACACTACTATCGCTAATGAACCAACCATATCTATCGCTCTCATTCCTTAAGAACAGCATAAAGAAATACTCAGGAAGGATGACGTTTTCATCTTTAATCTCAAATGTAGTGTAAGCTGGTGAAACAATTATTGGATTTTCACTATCAAACAATCCAATCCTAATAGTCTTATCCCTGCCTGTTTGCATTCCACTAAATACGAATCTGTTTTTTCGTACAACTTTATATTTTTTGGGATCTACCGAATCAACATTTGCAACTGTCGGCATGAACTCTTTGTTTATGTTTATCCCATAAAAGTCCATTATTGAACTATCAATATTTCGTTCATCAACATAATTGATTAGTTCTCCTACTGTCTTTTTGATAATCATCGTTTCACCCCCATAATTGCTGCTTCTAAGATAGATACTGTTTTCTTTTCTTCTTGAAGAGCTTGTTCCATCTTTTCGAGAATCTTCGCCATTTCCTTGTCATAGTCTATTTCTAAGTCATGGTCAATAAATTCCACATATTTACTTGGTGCAAGCGAGTAGTTAGCTTTTCTGATTTCATCAAGCGTTGCTGATTTACAAAGTTCTGGAATATCTTCATAATCAACACCCGTTTGCCATGCTTGATAGATATCTTTAATTTTGGCGATTTGCTCGTCAGTCAAGACCGTCTTTTTCTTCTTTTTCCCTTTTTCGACCACATATTGCTCGATTTGGTCGTCCCAACTACGCAAGTCACAAAACAGCACTTCATTTTTACGGTCACGAAGTTTATGCCCATTCTTATCAGACGCTTTCTTGTTGTTATTCATAATCCAAAGCGTCACCGAAATGTCCGTCGTGTAGAACATATCACGAGGTAAGACGATAATCGCTTCAATTTTATCGTTTTCGAGCAATTTCTTACGGATTTCGTACTCCGCACCGTCCGCATTGAGCGCACCATTCGCCAGCAAGAAACCAGCGACACCATTCGTCACATCAAGTTTTGACAGCATATGTAAAATCCAAGCATAGTTGGCATTGGACTTAGGTGGCACGGCATAGCCTGCCCAGCGCGCATCGTCCAGCAGTTCATTCTCTCCACGCCAGTCTTTTAAATTAAATGGCGGGTTTGCCATGATGTAGTCAACTTTCATGTCTTTGTGTTGATCATCTGTAAATGTGGAACTTTCACCATATGGCTTCGCCCCCAAGTCATAAGAAATCCCACGAATCGCAAGGTTCATCTTCGCAAGTCTGCGTGTGTCAGGATTTTTCTCTTGCCCAATGATTGAGATATTTCGTTTGTTTCCATTATGACGTTCTACAAATTTAAAAGACTGAACGAACATGCCACCAGAACCACATGCAGGGTCATACACACGACCGCTGTATGGCTCAATCATCTCAGCAATCAACTTTACTGCTGAATGTGGTGTATAAAACTCGCCGTCTTCTTTGGAGCTTGCAACTGCATAACTCTGCAAGAAATATTCATACACACGACCAATCAAATCATCTTCATGGAACTTTTCAGGGTCGATTTTGTTAATCTCGTCAATCAAATTCTTCAGCGTTCTGATGTCAGCTCCAAGATTGGTATAGAAGTTCGATAATAGTGCACCTTCAAGTGGCGGATTGTTTTTTTCAATATCCGCCATTGCCGTATCAATTTTGACCGCAATGTCATTTGAACTTGCTTCTTTCACAAGATAAGACCAGCGAGTATGTGGTTCTAGATAAAAGACGTTTTCAGCTAAATAGAATGATTTCTTATTCAAGAACGCTGGAACATCACCATATTGTGCTTTGATTTCATCTCTACGATTATCAAACTTGTCACTTGCAAATTTGATGAATACTAAACCAATGACTGCATCACGGTTTTTTTCAGTACCCCCAGCACCACGAAGGGCATTGCGACAATTAAATAAAATATTTTCAAGTTTCAAATCTTTCTTTTCAGCTTTCTTTTTTACCATTACTTTTAGTCTCCTTCAATTACTCTTTGTTTTCTATTTTCGATTAACCAGAAAACTCTTTTAGATTCTCCGATAAAAATATTGACATAACAAATGGTAAAAAAACATTTGCAACAAATAGCTCTATGCTTTGTGGGAGCTTCTTAAAGGTTAAATATTCAGCATCATTAAAACTAGTTACTAATTTTGTTTCTTTATTAAATTCCAATACACCTTCATTTTCCACTTGATTTGCTGAATTGTATTTGTTATACGTGAAATCCATAAATAATCTGATGAATTGATCTTCCACAGTATCCATATCATCAAAAGATACTTCCAAAAGAGTGGAAACTTTTTCTGGAGTAACTTCTGTTGATCCTCTTCCGAAATTTGATAAAAGCGACAAAATACTACTCTTAATTTTAACATCTTCTTCGATACAATCTTTTAGCAAACATTCAAATAATTTTGGTGCATATTGTTTTATTTCTTCGGTAGTTCCCCACAAAAGATCATGCTTACTGTTAAATTTCAATTTATTAGTAAGTAAATCAACATACATATCTGGTATCAAATATCGATTATTTCTATTGGTTTTGCCTATAGCTATTTTATTAATCATTTTAGGATCATACCCTGTTTTTTCAGTAGAAGTTTCATAGTCTATCTGGTTAGCATAACCCGCTAATTTGTAATAGGTTACCTTCATACTCTTTTTTTTAGAGTAGATTCTTTTTGCTGCTAATGAGTAAATAAACTGGCTAGTTTCTTGAAATATTCCCTTCATAATTTCACCTTCAAAAAAGTGGTGTATTTTTTATTAGTATATCACAAAAAAGTTCAGCGCAAGCAACTGATTAAATTAATGGCACAATTAGAACATCAAGAAAGAGTCGCAATCCCTTGAATGATTCATAGTGTTTGTTTGCTAGTGACAAACGCAGAAAGAGGTTATTTGTATGACAAAAAAATTATCAGCCTTCCTATATTTTGATGCTGAAAACTATTTTAAGAAAAAAATCCTATTAGCAATGCAGTCTGAGCCATTAAAAAATGAAAATCAAGAAATGATAGGAAGTAAGTACACTGTAATTGTATGGGAAGATGCTACTGATTACGGCGATCCATCCATTAGTAATATCGGTGATACTTATAAAGTAAAGGTAGTTGGAAAACATTTAAAAAAGATAGATAGTCCCTCGGAAGTTAAATTGATTAACCCAACTGGAATAGTTTATGGAGAATTTCGTAATCAATTGAGTGTTTCTGCCGAAGATATTATCTTCATTAACCAAAATAATGGCACGAACAGTAAATAAACAAACTCAACTTCCTAAAAAAATACCACTTAAAGTAAAAGTACTTGGATTAGCATCATTAATGGACCTACTACTAATAATATTTAATCGATTACTAGTATTTCTTATGCAACACGACTTTCGTGAAACAAACAATCACATCCTAATTATACTGAGAAATTGGACAGAGATAATTATCCCTGGATTAACCATACTAATATTTCTTTTTGGTATTGGCATTCTATATCTTCATTATGCTATTAAAAAGAAATATGACCCTTATCCTTTTGTAATTCGAAGTATTTATTTCGACTTTTGGTTACAGACCGTCAATCTCTGTATCCCATTAGATCAAGAAACTATTTTATTGCCCAATGTACGTAAAATAAAAAAGGGCAATGATAATATCCAAAAAGCATTTGAGATAGAAATAATAGCTGATTTCAAAGAAAGAATGTTGTCATTAAATAATGCAATTAACAGCTATTTAGCTCACCATAATTCAGAATATCATGTGTTTGAGAGCTATGAAATAAATGGGTGGATACGATATATATTGACAACAAATTTTGAAAAAGAGCAATTACTAGGTGAAGATATTGAACTATAGCATTCCCATTACCAAATCAATCAATTATGATGCCGCAAAGCAAATTAATTGCTTAATTGGCGGGCCTCGAGGAATGGGCAAGAGTTGGTTAGGTATGTATATAGCCAATAAGCTAGCCACCTTAGAAGTACACACACAGTTATTTATTATTGACTATAAACAAAGTGATGCTTCTAGACTTAATTCCTTACTTCCAGAAAAACGAGTCGCCTGTACAAAAGAAGAAATATTTTCACTATTAGAACACTTCATTAACTTAATGCACCTTTGGGCGGTATAATCCGAACTTACTAATAAATTTATGACTATTTGGTATCCACCAAAACATCTTAAAGGTTTATTCCCCGATTTCTCAAACCTGCGCAAATTAGAGCTCGTTATACCGTTGGAAACTAAATCACTCCTACAAAAACTGTTTTTCCACACGGGGTTAGGATATTAATTTTTTAAATTGATTTCATTTTGCTAAAGCAATGAGAAATTCTGTGGATGCTCTATGTATACACACTAGGAACAAACAACGAAGAAATTTCAAAGGTACATTGAGCTATAATTTGTGGTCAAATACCTTTTTCAGGCATAAAAAAGACCCCCAGCCAAATCGGTTGAGAGCCTTGAAACGTTGATAATTATTCTATGCTAAACTTCCGGGCCAATCTTTGTACTGTTCTTTTGCCTGCCCTACAATCGCATTTGTTAGAAACTTCAACTGTTCCCCACTAATTTTCTCTTTCATTAAGACCATCTTCACGGCGAGGTTCACCTTTGAAAGAACATCGGCTCGGTGAGGCTTAGTCCAATCTACTTTGAACTCTTTTTTCATAGCAGCTAATACTTTATAAAAAAAGATCCCTTAATAGGGATCAATCCAGGGTATATTCCACTTGCTGTTCAGGGGTTATATCCTCATATGTGTCATTATCCGCTGATGAATTAAACACTAATTTCACCTTATGAATATCTTCCTTGCCTTTACCTAACACCATTCCATAAAAATCTTCCTGGGTGACTTTCCCCAAAAATTCAGTATCGAAATTAGACATTAGAATACTTTGGTTCGGGTCCAGCTGTTCCCCTTTATCGGTTACAACCCTATGCAAGCTATTCCAAGCGATATTCTTATCTGATGTGTTTTCAGCTGTAAGGCTGATTTGAATATAATAAACAGGCTCAATAGCCTTCTTGTCCGTCATATATTCAATCTGCTGCTTCATATCATCACTTATATCCGTAAGCTTAATAACCTTTATATCATGAACAGTAGCTTTAATTGGAGCAATATTCACCACTTCATTCACTTTCTTGATCTTCATCAATTCTGCAGTTGCTGAAGCATCTTTTGTCTTTTGGCCCACCTGATCCAAGATCACATTTCCTTCTTCATCCGTTTTCGGATTTTCAACCTTCTTCTGTTCAGCCTGCTTCGGAGGATCTTTCTTTTCCACCGCTTTATTAGATGATTCTTCCGATCCACCACATCCGGACAACAACAGCATTAACACCCCTGAACCAATTATTGAAGAAAGAATCTTTTTCATGTAAAATCCCCCATATTATGATAATTTTTTTACATCTGTTATGATAAACCTTTCCATCTTTGAATCATATAGGGATATTAGATCATACGTCCAGACAAAAAAACTTCCGGAACCTACATCCGAAAGCATTGAACGCTGCATGGGGGAAGGTTAAGTCCACGCAACGAGAATATTTATTTTTAAAATGATCTTAATCCATCATTTTCCTCCTGCCGCGCTTTAATAGCTTCATTTGCTGGATTTTCCCTTTCATCCACTATAATTTCAAAAGCATTTTTATTTAAACTCCTTTCTATAAAATCGTCTCCCTCATACCGATTATCCTCCTCATATAGTAATAACCTGCTCATCACCCAATCCCGAATTTTAACTTTTGTCGTCAACTACTTGTAGGAACCTCTATTGTTTTCTTTTCCTTGGATTTTTATTATTCGGGTGGCCGGATTACTCCATGTAGAAAAGAAACTATCGAAACTAAAGACATTACTAAACTTCCTACTGCGGCTTTCGTAGGCTCCCGTTCTTTGCTTTGTAAGTCTCGCCTTTATACCTAGCTTCCATCAACTGATAACACTCATGTACTATCATCCTTTCAGAATATGATTTTCTTTTTATATAAACAGGCTTTATTCACCTGACTCTTTAAAAACCTTTTAAACTGGCTTCTCTGCTTGCGTATCTTCGGCCTTCGCTTCCATATTTATACATTGTGTCAATGAGTCCCTCTCATTATTTCGCCACTTTTTACCCTGTCCGGCTAATTCGACAGATTTTAATATATGCTTCTATAGTTCCTGTGTATATAGGTAAGTAAAGAGATTCCATTTTATCGTGCCGTGCCATTTCTGCCCGCCATTCTTCCACCGGGTCTTCCCTTTGGGCTTCAAACTGTTCGATTTTATTCAACCTGGATATAATACTCACTCAATACACCTTAACTTGCCGTAATCTATATCCTCTGGTTCCAGTTCATGCTCTTCCATCCAATCAACGATTTTAGAGACAAACAATTGCTGTAGAGCATCTTTGTCGCACTCTGAAGGCTGCATAATTGGTTGCAAGGTGTTAGTTAAATGATTTCTTTTGTTTTTCCATTCTGCTGCTTTTTCATGCTGTTCATAATAGGCAGCAAATAGCCATTCAACATATGCCGTCCTGAATTCCTCATAATCCATAAACAAAAATTCTTCCAACGTTGCCTGTACTTTTTCAGCAGCCTTCTTTTCATCCGGCAATTTTCCCTCGATCCGTTTCAACCTGGATTTAATACTCATTTACCTCCTTCCTCCTTTTTTAACTGTTCCTCGATTTTATCCAATCTTTCGGCAAGCTCTCCCAACTCCATTGATTTAAGGGCGGTATTTGATAACGTAGCAATCGTTCTCGCCTTGTCTGTTGTCAATTCTCCATCCTGAAGCAATATATTAATCACCCTGGCTATTATTTTTCTAATGTCCTTCGGCCTATTGATCCGTATATTCTTGGTGAAATGCTCATTCATGATCTCACTCCTTCCACTCCTTTTTTTACAAATTTAAAATATCATTATATATCAAGGCTTACCGTGTTTTTAAGATAACAAAACAAACTGTAAAACCCTGGTTTAAATTACTAAACGAATGGCTATTCTCCTAGAAAGGTCCGGGTAGTATTTTTTTAGAGAAAACTGTTCAAAAAATCTCTACCCTTTACCATTGAGAATTTTGCCGGTTCTGCTTCTGATCAAAACGAAGAATCAGATATTCGGCTTGGACTGCCAACCGAACAAACCGCCTTTGGGCTTACGATCGTGATGTTTTTTTATAATCTTTATAGAAAGACCCCCACGCCTTCACACCCCAAATCATGGGGAAATGACGAACATATGTCCACAGTTGATAAGCAAATAGGAACCAGTGGTCATGTAAATTGCGTAGCTATCAATTAGACCATTCTCTTTTTTGCTATCAATTTATTAATGGGAGATTTTCTTATTTTACCTATAAAGTCCAACATTCATTTATTTGATACGCAAATTTTCCCTATAATCTTCTGTAAATAAATCAATAAATTGTGTATTATCATGAAGACGGCTATAAACTCTTTTTCCCACGGCAACGGGTAAGTCTACATCCGTTAAATTACTTGTGTAGATCGTCGGTTTACCAGACCGACTTTCTACAATTTCAAAAAATATTCCTTTTCTCCAATCATCATTTCCTCCCTTTGCTTCTGATCCAACATCATCAAGAATGAGAAGATCTAGCCTTGTTATATCTCTTAAAATCTCGCTTTCTGTTTTAGCAGGTTCCTTTTGATAAGTTTCTCTAATCATCGAAAGCAGTTTCCCTGTCGTTAAGAAACCAACGGTAAAACCTTTTTGTTTTATGTTTCTAGCAATTGCTGCACACAAATGCGTTTTTCCAGTCCCAGGATTCCCCATAATCAAAAGATTGTGACAAGCGTCTGTTGATGCTAAAAATGTTTTGGTAAATGAAACAGCTCTTTCCTTAGCTCCAGCAGTGATGTTATTTGTTTCTTGATAATTATTGAAGCCAGGATTTTTTAAAGATTCCGGAAGAAAAAAGTATTCTTTCGTAAGCCTTTCGCCTACAGATGATATTAATTCCTTTAAACTTTTATCTTGATAATTCTTAAAAGCTTCTCTGTCTCTACAAACTGAACATTTCATCGTATCTCCATCTTGCAACCAAACCTTTTTATTGGATATACGATAAAATAAACCACTGCCCGTTTTATCTCCACAACCTGGACAAGGCAAATTGCATTGATATTTTAGTTCGAAGTCATCACCACAATCAGCTAATATTGGAACCATCTTTTTAACAGCATCCTTAAAAGCATCATCAAAGAAACGCTTGATACCTTTCATTATCAACCCTCCTATTAAAGTAATTCAGCCTCAGATTCTTTCATACGATGGTACTCCTCTTTTGTTAGTGGTTTCGGTTCTTCCCAATGCAGAGGGCGTTCTGTAGAAAAGTCCTGAACACTTTTCTTTTTACCCTTTTCAGAATTAATTTTTATAACTAACTGATCATATTGTTTCCTTAATTTAGATGGAGAAAGTATATTTAACTTCCAAAAAGAATCTTGCTGACACCAATCAATTAAGTATGCTATCTGTTCCTTCGTTCGATTGTCTCTCTCCATCATAATACGAAAATCAGCAGACCACATTTGAAGATTTGGCTCTTTAAATTCAGCATTATTTTTTCTGATGTTTCTTAAAAGCCTTAAGGATAATTGAAAAGGAATGCTTTCTTCATCGTAAATTTCCGACTTGCGACTTGAAGACTTTTTATCTTCTTTTTCATTCTTTAATTCTTTATTATTCTTGTTTGTATGTCTTTGCGTCTGTTTTTCGTTGTTACCGTGTCTGTTTTTTGTCGCTTTTTTATCTTCATTACTTTGGTAAAAGTCATAATTGCTTATGGTTATAAGCGTTTTTTTACTGTCGCTTTTTAGATGTATCATCCCTTCATTTTGTAACAGAATTAGAAACTGTGTTACTTTAGTATTTGACCAACCCCAATTGTCACATAATTTCCTAATAGAAGTGATACGCTGGCCTCTTTTAACCACAATCACTTCACTACCAATAACCGCTTTTTTGTCTTCGTGGTTCACCATCATTAACAGATCAAGCCAGGCTTCATATTTAGAAAATTTTCTATTCTCCTGGTAAAGCCAATGGTCTTGAATTTGTCGATGTAATTTAATCCATCCTTGCATATCACCTCACCTACACATTTTTCTTTATTTCTATCGACCATCGGTCAATGTACTCCTGAATATATTTTCTGTTAAATATCCATTTTTTCCCTAATGAAATTTCACCTTTTCCCTTAAGAATTGGAGCATTATAAGGAAAAATTTTAAGCCTCATTTTAATTACACACCTTTCATTGATGAACTGTTGTTGTTTATTGTTATTTGCCGACATTGAGTCACCTTCCTTTTAAAGAAAACACTATAACTTGCTTTCAGATCCGCTTTCTTTTTCAGTTATTGTTTGAATGGTGACGACAGATTCGGAGAATTAACCCTCTGTACACTAGCGCTTACTGCCTAATCTACATTTCTTGTGCTTGCATCCATCTATCTAGCGACTCTTTTCTGAACAAAATACGCCTTCCAATCTTTACTGCAGGTAATTCTCCGGCTTTTGCCATCGCGTATACTAAATCTTTCGAAATTCCTAAATAAGCAGCAGTTTCCTGTACAGTTATTGTCTGCCGCTCGATCGCTTTCCGTTCACTCATCAAGAACACCTTCTTTCTGGTTAGCCAATTCCTTTTTTATGTCCGTAATAGCAGATATAACTTTTATCTTTTGTTTCCTGTTCATTTCTTTCTTCATCCAGTTACGAAGCGTATTTTCATGAACACCCAATCGCTCTGCGATAGCCCAAATTGGAATGGGCCCCTTAGCTTCTCTTATGTCTTGATTACGATTAAACATTTATACCCCCCTTTTTTAGTACCACAACAAATATTGATTTTATGTTGTTGTTGTGTTAAATTAAAATTAACATATCAAGGAAATTATATCAACAACTCAAAAAAATAAATTTATGTGGTACAGGAGAGATGATGATGAATCTAATTGAAAAAAATCTTTTTACTAAAATCATTGTTTATGATAATTATCAAATTATTCAATCGGAGAATGTTGGCTATGTTTTACATGATTTAGCAAAACTAAATAGACGGGCTACTAAAAAACATTCTCCGGAAGTATGGCAAAATTATATTTTACGTGAAGTGGTTGAACACCACCTCCCATACCATAGCGAAATAAAGGAATATTCAATCAAGAGTGATCTTTCTATTTTGGAAAAGAAATTAGAAGAAATTAATTATAAAAAGCCGGAGGAAAAGGAACAAGAAATATTAAAACATGGTGGCATTAGTGTGGAATTATCGAAAGTTCAAGAAAAGGCAACGAGAACGATTAACAATAGCTTAGATATGGAAGCTCTTTATACAGAGTTGGCAAAACTAGAACCATTTAATGATAAAAAATTACTTGAATTTAGTAAGATTTTTGGGCTTCCAACGGGACAGTTTGTAGCAATGGGATGGGATGCTGTTTTTGAAAATAATTACATTGTGAAACAGTTTTCTTTTCTATTGCCCTTATACTTAAAATTAGCTTCTTACCGATATATATTTAATGGCTGGCTCGCTATAAAAGAAAACAACAAAAGTATTATTTTGGAATTTGAAAACAGATATAAACATTATTTAGAAGCTGAACTTTCAAGACTTGAAATCCCTAAAGAACGAGGCGGTTTCGCTGAAAAATTACCAGAAATAATAACAGTGTTTCTGAATGAAAAAGGACCGAAGAGGATATTGGAACCGATTAATAGTAAAATCATTCAAAAGTTTAATTTTTCTGATCTTTTTGATATTGCTTATTATCAACTCAGTCAAGCTATGCTTAATGATTCATCTTTTAAAAGATGTGAGCTTTGCGGTCATCCTTTTGAAGTGATTCATGAAGGGAGAAGATTTTGTCCCCCTCTTCCAGGACGGAAAAGGAGCACTTGTGAAAATACTTTCAACCAACGACTAAAAAGGGCAAAGAAAAAAGCTCTTACATTACATGAAGAAGGAAAAAGCATTAACGAAATATCAGAATTAACAAAAGACGCGGAAGTAACAATTCGAAAATGGATAGAACAGAAAGGAGAAAAGTAAAATGGGGTACCTTGAAAAGAAAGGATCTCAATATGGGGTGTTGTAAATATTGGCACTCATGCTAACGGAAAGCCAAAAAGGAAGGCGTAACTGTATCTGACCTTGATTTACTCCATGCTGCCTATCTCTATTTAAGGGTTAACTATATGCAGTCAACCTGAAACAAGACTTTGGAATACTGCGGTCATTTCTTTGAATTAACCCACCAGCGGCAGCGGTATTGCTCGGTACTTCCAGGGCGTAAAATGTCAATTTGTGAAATGGCCTATAATAACCGTTTGAAAAAAGAAAAAAGATTAAAGCCGAGAGGAGTAAAATATTATGGCGGGACGTGGAAGTATAGAAGAGCGAGGAAAAGAATCATATCGGCAAACAGTTATTCTGGGTTTCGATCAAAACACGAAAGCCAATTAAGAACCAAAAACGTTAAGGGAAAAATAACAGTAGCCATTAAGCTTTTGGCTGTCTTTATAACTGAATTGAAACTTCAGAATAGGTCTTTATTCCAAATCAGATACAAGGCACTGTAGTAGAACCTATATTGACTATTAAAGAAACTTCGACTTAGAAAAAAAACCTGGGGAATTAGTGGGTATCTAAAAGCGAAAAAAATATCAGATTAAGGAGATTTAAATATGGCATACGTAGAAAAGCGTGGAAAAGATTCCTTTCGACTTGTTGTACCGTTTGGTTTAGATGCAGAAGGTAACCGTATTAGAAAAACGAAAACAATAAAATGTAAAAATAAAACTGAAGCAAATAAAGAATTAGCAAAATTCGTAGCCGAAATAGAAACAAGACAATACTTTGCTCCACAGAAAATGACATTTTCTCAGTTCGTTGAAGAGTGGAAAGATAAATATGCAAAAAAACAATTAGGAGCTACCACTTATGAAACATACCTAACTTTCCTAAACAAACGAATATTACCCAAATTTGGTCATTTGAAAATTGATAAAATCAATACTCTGCAAATTTTAGATTTCTTAGATAAGCTACAAGAAGACGGAGCTAGAGGTGACGGAAAACCGGGTGCATTATCATCTGCAACAGTCGAAAAACACCACCGTATTTTCCGAAATATATTTAAACGTGCAGTTGAATGGAAGGTTATAAAGGAAAGCCCTGCTGAAAATGTGAAAAAACCGAAGGTTCAATCAAGAGAAGGTAGAGTTTTTACAGAAGAACAAGTTCGGAAGCTAATGAACCATTTAAGTAGAGAAGATATGAAGTGGAAAGTGATTGTTACCCTTGCAATATCCACGGGAATGCGACGAGGAGAAATAGCTGGTTTAGAATGGGATCATATTGACTTAGAAAAAGGGAAAATAAATATCCAACAAACATTAGCCTACACAAAAGAACAAGGTTACATTTTTAAGGAACCAAAAACAAGAAATTCCATTAGAACCGTTACCCTATCACAAAGTGTAATAGAACAACTTAAACGTTATAAAACTATGAAGATTAGACAGAAGTTACGTGCTGGAGATAGTTGGGAAGGAGGAAGTCGTTTCTTACTCTTTAGCTCCGATATGGGCAAACAAATGGACCCTAAAAGTATAACTCGATGGTGGAATAAACGTCTGAAAAAATATGAATTACCTGTGATAACATTTCACGAATTAAGACATACATCAGCAACCCTACTAATAAACCAAGGGGTCCATATGAAAACAATTAGCGCTAGGCTAGGGCATTCAAAAATAGGAACAACCATGGATCTTTACGGTCATGCACTAGAAAGTGCTGATGAAAAAGCAGCAGAACACTTTGATAACTTGTTTAAAAATAAAGAAATAAAATAAAAAAAATGTGAGTGAAGTAATATGGGGAATCAATTAAAACAATACCTCTTTTTTTCGCTTTAAGATTTTTGCCACCAATTCGCCACCAATTCATCTGTATTATCTCAAACTAATATCCTGTTACAACGAAAAAACCTTGATATCACAAGGATACCAAGGCTCTGTTATAGTGACCTGTGAGGGATTCGAACCCACGACCCCTTCCCTGTCAAGGAAGTGCTCTCCCACTGAGCTAACAAGTCGTATGTAATGACTAGCTGGTTAATTACTTAAATAC
>NZ_JBHXAS010000085.1:0-21425 GCF_042727425.1 Peribacillus sp. NPDC060253 | reverse complement strand
ATATAAATTGGGAGGAAAAAGACATTTTTGTCCGCTATCGGCAAATCGCATTGCTGAAAATTGAAATATATAAAATTTATCCTGAAATGCTAAATTTCGTTAAGTCAATCTATAAAGACTCCTCCCCTACAGTGAAAATTGACATTAACAGCAGGGGTAAGGAATTGTTTGAAAGCTCCTTTAATAAATTATTTTCCGATATTGATCTTTCTAAATTTAAAAAAGGGATTGATAGTAAAAAGGCGATTAACATTATTAATTGGACAGTGGAAGGATTCGCGTATCAAATGCAAGAAAAAGCATTGTCCCTATCCCTGGAGCAAATCGCTAGCGATGAGACAATGGCAGAAATGGAAGAATACTTGGAAATACTAAGGGATTCTTTGTACGAATAAGGCAGTGATCAATCATATATAAAATTAGTAATTCCGCGTACTGAGGAGAAAAAGGGAGGTATTATAAATGAACGTAATAGAAATTAAAAATCTAACCAAAACTTACGGCAAATCTAGAGGAATATCCGATATTAGTTTTAATGTTGAACAGGGTGAAATTTTCGGGTTTATTGGACCGAATGGTGCAGGGAAGTCGACAACGATTCGTACATTATTATCGCTCATTTACCCAACGAGCGGCAGCGCCACGATTTTTGGGAAAGACTGTATTCGATTTGCTCCAGAAATAAAAAAGGAAATTGGCTATTTACCATCAGAAGTCTTTTACTATGACAATATGAAAGTAAAGGAACTTTTAAAATACTCAGCCAGTTTTTATAAAAAGGATTGTAGTAAGAGAATCAAAGATTTAGCGGAAATTATGGACTTGGATCTCAATAAAAAAATTGATGACCTTTCCTTAGGAAACAAGAAAAAGGTCGGGATTGTTCAAGGGCTTCTCCATGAACCTAAACTTATTATTTTGGATGAACCCACGAGCGGGCTTGACCCATTAATGCAGCAAAAGTTCTTTGAACTATTAGAGGAAGAGAATAAAAAAGGTGCAACGATCCTATTTTCGTCACACATCCTTAGCGAGGTTCAAAGATTATGTAATCGAGTTGCCATCATTAAAGAAGGTAAAATCATAACGGTAGAAAAGATTAGTACGTTACAGGAGAACAACTATAAAAAGTTTAAAATTGAGACGAAATATGCTCTAGACAAGGATTATTTCCAAATCGGCGGGGTTAATAAATTAGAGGTTAACAATAACGTAATCAGCTTTTTATTTAGAGGTAATATCAATACGGTGATGAAAAAAATCGCGGAAATCGATATCGCGAACCTGTGGATCGAAGAGCCAGACCTTGAGGAGATCTTTATGCATTATTACGAAAAGGAGGCCTAGGAAACCATGAATATCTTTATGCATGAATTGAAGGCTTATCGAAAGTCTACGATCATATGGTCGCTATCGTTAATTGCGATCATCGTTATTTTCATGTCGATGTATTCTTCATTTGCTGAGGATGCAGAGGATTTTAAAAGAATATTGGAAAATTATCCAGAGGCGTTAAGAAACGCACTCGGGTTTAATCAAGAAAATTTCTTTACTATTTTAGGATTCTATAGCTTCCCATTATCGTTTATTACTCTTTGTGCAGCAATCCAGGCTATGAATCTAGGCACTTCCATTGTAAGCAAGGAAGTCCTTGCAAAGACTGCGGACTTTTTGTTAACGAAGCCTATTACCCGTAATAAAATTTTGACAGCCAAGTTATTGGCAGCTTTTGTTTCGATTGTCATGACGAATGTCGTTTATTTTGCGGCAGCTAGCTTTGTGGCATTACAAGTCAAGACAGATGATTTTAGCTTGAAAATTTTCTTTTTGCTGTCGCTTACAATTTTTTTCATACAACTCCTATTCTTAGCCTTTGGGATCATCATTTCTGTTATTGTCCAAAGAATCAAATCCGTGCTGACCGTCTCGCTTGCCACTGTCTTTGTTTTCTACTTTGTGGGAATGTTCAGTGATACGACAGGTGATGAAGTGAAACGTTATATTTCGCCGTTTAAATATTTCGACGCGGCCTATATCATTAAACATTCCAGCTATGAAGCAACATTTTTGATTGTTGGTGCAGTTATTATCCTTCTTGCCATAGCAGCTAGTTATGTCGTCTATAACAAGAAGGATATACATGCTGTTTAAGAGTGCTTGCTTTACTTGTGGAACGCTAAATGGAGGGGGTGGGTCATGAATATATTTTTAAAAGAAATGAAGTATCATCGAAAATCGCTCATATTTTGGAGCATCGGTGTCTTCCTTATGGTGATATCAGGAATGACTAAATATGAAGCATATTCGTCATCGGGGCAATCGATAAATGATTTGATCGCAGATATTCCAAAATCGTTGCGGGCTGTATTGGGTTTCAGTGATTTAGATTTAATGAAGGCCAGCGGTTACTATGGAATGCTTTTTCTCTATTTATTATTAATGGCAACCATTCATGCGGTAATGCTTGGAGCGACCATTATTGCAAAAGAAGAAAGGGATAAAACATCCGAGTTTTTATTCGTCAAACCAGTATCTAGAAGTAAAGTCATTACAACTAAGCTATTGGCCGCTTTCACTAATATCATAATCTTTAATCTCGCAACATTCCTTTCGTCCATTATTCTGTTAGGGAAATACAGCGATGGAGAGGCGGTTAATGGTGAAATAGCGATATTAATGGCGGCAATGCTCTTTTTACAGGTCTTGTTTATGGTCATCGGCAGCGCACTTGCTGCTGTAAAAAAGAAGCCAAAGACGGCTGCATCAGTAGCGGCTGGAATCCTTTTACTAACGTATATGTTATCAATCGTTATTGATTTGAATGAGAACATTGAAGGCTTAAGGTATTTTACACCATTTAAATATTTTGAAGCGAAAAATGTAATGTATGGCGGCGGTTTGGATGTATTATTTGTAGTCATTTCACTAATATTGATTCTTACACTTTTGGTCGTTACCTATGTTTTTTATAAAAAAAGAGATTTGAATGTTTAGTACAATGACCGTAATCACTAATCCAATGGCGTGTAAGATGACGAGTTTGTCCAGCAAGAGCTTCCGAAACATGCTATCCACCTTTTATTTACGTCTGGTTTTCCTCAGGGAGAGTCTTGGTCATGATTGATAATAATCAAGCCATAACCTAAGTCAGAGCTAACAACAGCAGTCACGGGAGACGATCTGAAGAAGTATTAGCCATCAAATTATTTTGTTTGTCATCAGCTGATTATGGATAAGGAAAGGATCAATTTATTAACCCTGTGATTTTAACCGGGTTTTTGGTTGCTTTTTATATAAAAAAAGGCATATGATAAAAAAGGAGTCTCAATCAGAAAAGATATTAAACGAAAGAGGATTTTAAATGATTACAATAAAAAGTGAACGAGAAATACATTTGATGCATGAAGCTGGCAAGCTTCTTGCTGCGACGCATAGAGAAATCGCTAAAATGATCAAACCGGGCATTACGACTTGGGAAATTGAAGAGTTTGTCGACAAGTATCTTGCAGAGCATGGTGCAACGCCGGAACAAAAAGGCTATAATGGCTACAAATATGCAACGTGCGCATCAGTGAATGATGTAATATGCCATGGCTTCCCGCAAAAGAAAGCTCTAAAAGAGGGCGATATCGTAACGGTTGATATGGTCGTGAATCTTAACGGCGGTTTGGCGGATTCTGCTTGGACATATGCAGTTGGTGAGGTTTCAGAAGAAGCCCAGCGATTGATGGATGTTACCAAGAATGCCCTCTATAGAGGCATCGAAGTGGCACGGGCAGGAAATCGTCTCGGAGACATAGGTCATGCCATTCAATCCTATGCTGAAGGTGAAAAATTTTCTGTCGTCCGCGATTTCACAGGACACGGAATCGGGAAAACCATGCACGAAGACCCAACAGTGCTTCATTATGGGAAACCAGGTAAAGGTGCACGACTAAAAGAAGGAATGGTCATCACGATTGAACCCATGTTGAATGCAGGAACATGGCATATGAAGATGGACCAAGATGGCTGGACGGCAAGAACGGCAGATGGAAAGTTTTCGGCTCAATATGAACATACTCTCGTCATTACAAAAGAAGATCCAATCATATTAACGGAACAGTAATCAATAAAAAGGAATGGCCTAATCATGGGCTGTTTCTTTTTTTTTTGGTTAAGACTATTCCATAATAAACCTCGACAGAATATTCTGAATACACTTATCCCAAAATGGAGTAAATCCGCAAAAATAAGTACTAGGTAATTACGGATTAAACACTTTACTAATATGTGGCAGCACAGGATAATAAGGGAGAAGGAAGAAATATTTAATGGATGAGTCATATAACAGGATATCAAGGAGGTTTTGACAGTGAAGAAAGGGGAAAAATTATCGACAACGGTAGAATCGGTTGGGTTAAGTCAACGAGAATTTTTAACGATTTTTTTACTTCATTCTTTGAGAATAAAAGCGAATTATCCAAGGGCGATTCATCAGGACCTGAAAAATACGTTTACTGGAAAAGTGCATAGCTATGACTATCTATGTAAAATATCCAATACGCTTGTCGAATCCAACCATTTATCATTATACACAAGCAAGGGAAGAAATTATTATCAAATAACGGAAAAAGGAAACGAGCTTTATGTATGGTACCAAGAGCATTTCCTGGAAAGGTTTTCAGAAGTGAAAAAGGTCATTGACCGCTTCATGTTCGATTTGAGGGGTTCGGGTGAAAATCCTCCCGTACTTAAAGAACTTCCAGAAGAATATAGGTCGTATTTCTCGAAAATAATATCGGTGAAGGACCTTGTCCGTTATGTCACATTAAAAGCGGCTTTTACTAAAAAGCCCATTTACATGGGGGAAATTGGCGATTTGCTTAAAAATCAATTCGGCTGGATTGCTTCTAACGGGTATTTATACGATCTTTCTCACGAGATGGAAGAGAACGGACTTCTGGTTGGCAGATGGGAAAGTGAAAAACGAACAAAACGTTATTTACGAATTACCGATGAAGGTCAGCATCATTACAAACAGATTGCGGATTCCGCTGCTTTTCAAGTACAGGAAATCCAAAAATACATGGCCAGTGTCGTAATGTTCCTAAAAGAAAAGTCTTAAATCATTATCAGAAATGGTACCCCTTATGCTTGTGAGGAAGATTCAAGTAACGTGCTTAACTTGAATCGTTCAAGGGTAAATGTTACATAAAAACACTTCAAAACAAGGGGGAATGCACGGTGGTAGGAAAACACGATGAAATGGGAAGCATATTCGCTTTTATTAAAGGTCAGGTAGATAAGCTGCCAATTTCACAATCGAAAAAGAACAAAATGCTCGACCAGCTCTTGAAGCTTAAAACGATGACAGTAGATGCAAGGGAACCACGAATTGCTCTGGTCGGGAGGCGCGGGTCCGGAAAGTCATCACTGATTAATGCGATGTTTGGCCAGGAACGGCAATATGTCAGTTCCGTAAAAGCTGGAACAGGTAAGGGTAAATGGCTTTGGTACCCCAGTAATGCAGAGCCCAAAATACGTCTTTTGGATTCCCGCGGATTGGGGGAAAGTGAAGCTCCGACGGAAGAATTTGAAGAAGAAACACCGATGGATGAATTGATAAAAGCGGTTACCGAAGAACAGCCTGACGTGTTTCTTTTCCTGATTAAAGCAAAAGAAACGGATTCACGGATTGAAGAGGATTTACAAGAGTTGAACAAGCTGCGCAAGATCGTTAAAGAGATACACCATTATGAAGTACCCGTTATCTGTGTAGTCACCCAAGTGGATGAATTAGATCCGCCACATTATAAACAAGCGCCTTTTGATGCCAATCCTAAGAAAAAACAGAATATTGATGAAGCCATCGCGTTGATGTCCAAGCGCTTTAACGAAAGTGACATCCCACTATTGAACATCATTCCCATTTGTTCATATATTGATTTTGATGAAAATGGAAATATTGAATACGATATGCGTTGGAACATCGATTTGCTATCTGATTACTTAATCGAGGCCTTACCCAGTGAAGCGAAACTGAAGACGGCCAAAGCGATACAAAGCCAATTCGTTAAAAGGAAATTTGCGCGGACGATCGTGGGAACGTTTACGGCCATCGCCGGCTTAATTGGTGCAGAGCCCATTCCTTTCGCCGATTTTCCCATATTGACAGGCATTCAAGGATTGATGATTGTGGTCATTGGTTTTATCGCGGATAAGGACATTAATACTAAAACAGCGAGTGAATTCATTACAGCATTAGGGATCAATGTTGGTATCGGCCTCCTTGTCAGGGAAGGTGTCAGAGCAGCAGTCCGATTCATTCCAGGAGCTGGTCTAGTCGTTTCAGGGGCTGTAGCCGGCGCGGTCACGTATGGAATTGGTCAGGCTGCGATCGCTTATTTTATTGAAAACAAAGATATGGATCAGGCGAAGGCAGCTTATAAGAACGCCAACAAAGCGTATAAAAATGAAGACAATGAATCTGAATAAGCAGTTTCAAACCATAAACTCCACTAAAGTGATATGATAAATGGGAGTTCTAGCGGGCACTGTTTTTGCTGCTAGATGGGTCAGGAATATTGTTTATTACAGAAGGGATGATCTTCATGTCTTTTTTTCAATCACAGAAGCAAAAAGAATATATACAAAAATTAGAGGAAGCGATTCAGTCCTTTTCCGGTCGATCTGAAGCACTGGATGAGTCGAATGGTTTTCCCTTTGAAAACATTCAGGAGTTAAAGGATTTCGGATACCCTAAATTAACGTTAGCAAAAGAGGATGGGGGGTACGGTGGTTCCTTATATGATTTCCTCCTATGCCAAGAAAAAATAGCTCAGCATTGCGGACCAACTGCTTTGGGAATAGGCTGGCATGTCGGAACGGTATTATCCTTAACTGAAAAAAGACCTTGGGAAAAAGAAGTCATGGATGAATTGTTTGATCACGTATCGAAAGGCGCTCTCATCAACACGGCAGCATCAGAGGCGGGTACTGGAAGCCCGACGCGTGGAGGCCGTCCGGAAACGATTGCAATCAAAAAAGGGGAACAATGGTGTTTGAATGGGAGAAAGACGTTCACTACACTCTCTCCCGTCCTTGATATTTTTCTTGTAACCGCATGGGTACCCGAAGATGAACAGCAAGGCACCTTTTTAGTTCATCGTGATGTATTGGGGGTCAGTATAGAAGAAACTTGGGATATGATTTCCATGCAGGGAACAGGAAGTCATGACTTAGTGTTAAATGATGTCAGCGTGCCTGAAAAGTATTTTGTCATGAAAAGAAATGGTCAAAAAAGAAAGCCTGAAGCGTGGCTGCTACATATTCCTGCTTGCTACTTGGGAATTGCTGTGGCTGCCAGAAATTATGCTGTGGAATTTGCAAAGACCTATTTTCCCAATAGTTTACCGGGACCGATCAGAGATCTTCCGAATGTCCAAAGAACAATTGGGGAAATGGAACTTGAATTGAACGAGGCACACCATTTTCTCTACTCTGTTGCTGAAAAATGGGAGCAACATCCCGAAGATCATGAAGAACTATCAAAACAATTGGGTGCGGTCAAATATTCTGTCGTCAATAAATCGATTTCGATTGTCGATAAAGCGATGAGAGTTGTTGGAGCAAAAAGCTTACAACGGAAAAATCCACTGCAACGCTTCTATAGAGATGTGCGTGCAGGACTTCATAATCCTCCGATGGATGATGCGACTATCACATTGCTCGCAAAATCAGCTCTATATTAATGAAAATAATTCCTTATGGCACTGAGATGACTTTGTCGTTTCAGTGTTTTTTACTGTTCTTTTCTTTGGATGGCACCTCTAAGCTTTAGTTGCCTATTTTTCAGTCCCGCATGATAATTTTACTAGCTTATCATTCTTTATCTTGTTATTATTAAAACACCTGTCTAAATCTTCGAAAAATATCGAAAGTTCGGTGTAAAAATGAATCTTATGACAAAAGATTTACTGATTAACTTTTTAATTATCCTTTTTCCGCTCTTTTTATTGCAAATGAGCTATCTAGTGAAGTTCGTGTACCGTTTAGATTCATTGAAAGGATGGTTCCTATCCATTTTCCCCATTCTTTCACTTGTCCTATGTATGCTATTTCCAGTGGTCATTGAAGCGGATTTTGTTTGGGACCTTCGATGGATCCCTTTTCTTTTAGGCGGTTTATATGGGGGCTGGAGGTTAGGGACCCTATTAATAGTGATCACTTTGCTTATTCGTTTTTTAACTGGGGGGGAAAATGGATTTTATATATCATGCATCACTTTTCCGTTAATTGGAATTTCTCTGTTTTTTATATCTAAATACTATCTCAAAATATCTGTCAGTAAAAAAATCTTCATCGGTGTCTCATTAATCTTTTTTGTTCACATTCTCACACAGTTTATTTCAACTCAAATATTTGGTCTAACTATCGGTATAAGTCTATGGAAACAATATTTTACGATCCAAGTCATAGGAATCGTCGTTGTCATCATACTATGTGAAGTCATTTTGGCGAATTTTCAGGTTCTCGATGAATTAGTGAAAGCGGAAAAGTTACAAATCGTTAGTCATCTCGCTGCAAGCATATCTCATGAAGTTCGTAATCCCCTTACCGTTACAAGGGGATATATTCAAATGTTGAGTGAAGATGTTTCTACACAAACAAAGGTAAATTATGCGAATATTGCGCTGAAGGAATTAGATCGAGCTACGGATGTCATTAATGATTATTTGACGTTTGCTTCCATTAGTCCTGAAAATAACGAAAGATTAAGGGTATCCGATGAAATTCAGCATGTCGTAAACAGTATCATTCCCTTGGCTAACAATAATGGGACAAAATTGAAGTTATCCCTATTCGAAGATGAAGCTTATTATATCTTGGGGGACAGGAAGAAATTTCAACAGTGCTTGTTCAATATCTTAAAGAATGGCATAGAATCGATGAAGGATGAGGGAGAATTATACATACATTTAATTCAAGCTGCCACTACGATCCAAATAAAGATACAAGATCAAGGAATTGGAATGACCCAGGAACAAATATACCGTTTAGGTGAGCCTTACTTTACGACCAAAAATAAAGGTACTGGATTAGGTATGATGGTTTCATATAGCGTTATCAAAAGTATGGATGGAACGATACATGTGTCAAGTGTACAAGGGAAAGGAACATGTTTCTCTATTAACCTCCCTATTCATAGCCATGAACCCATTTGAGAATAAGGTGTAAATTGACGGTTTTATATGGATACCTTACAATTTAATTAAACCACCAATTATTAGGAAAAAATTCAATAATGCATTAGATACCTAAGGGAGATGATTGTATGAAATCGCTTACAGATGGACAAATCATTTGGGAACCGACAAACGAACAAATCGAGCAAACGGTATTGACTCAATATGTAGGATGGTTAAAAGAAAAAAAGGGTTTATCATTTCATGATTATCACGAATTATGGAAATGGTCAGTTAATGAACTGGAAGACTTTTGGGCTTCAATTTGGGAATATTGTGAGATAAAAGCCGATAGGAAATATGACACGGTTTTAACGGAACATTCAATGCCAGGTGCGAAGTGGTTCGAGGGGTCTAGGCTTAATTATGCTGAAAATGCATTATTGAATGATCAAGGAGAGAAAACGGCGATTTTTTTTCGTTCCGAACATATCAAACAAAAAGAGGTTAGTTGGAGGGAACTGAAAGAGAAAGTAGCTTCATTCGCCCATTCATTAAGGAAACTCGGTGTGAAATCCGGCGACCGGGTTGTTGCCTATATGCCAAATATACCAGAAGCGGTCATAGCCTTCTTGGCAACAGTGAGTATAGGTGCCATCTGGTCCAGTTGTTCACCTGACTTTGGGGCAAGAAGTGTCATAGATCGTTTCAAACAGATTGAACCGGTTGTATTATTGGCGGTTAATGGGTATCAGTACAATGGAAATGTATATGATAAAACATCCGTTGTATCACAGCTTCAAAAAGAATTGGTCACTGTTAAGCATACAGTATTGGTTCCTTACATAGATAAAAAGATTTTAGAAGAAACTCTAGTAGATACCATTCCATGGGATGACCTTTTAATAGAAACAGCGGAATTATCATTTGAAAGTGTTCCGTTCGATCATCCGCTGTGGATTCTCTATTCATCAGGTACAACAGGAATGCCAAAGCCAATTGTACAAGGGCATGGCGGTATATTATTGGAGCATTTTAAAGCAACAAGATTGCATCAAGACATGACTTCCGAGGATACGGTATTCTGGTTTACGACAACAGGCTGGATGATGTGGAATCTCCTTATGGGTGGTTTGCTGAATGGGGCGAAGATCGTTCTTTATGACGGCAGTCCTTCTTATCCGAATATGGGTGCCCTTTGGGAATTGGTTGAAGATACAGGCATGACTTTCTTTGGAACAAGTGCACCATTCCTTACGAATTCCATGAAGTTAGGCATCAATCCAAAGGAAAACTATGATTTGTCGAAATTGAAGGCCCTTTTTTCAACTGGAGCACCATTGTCGGGTGACGGATACAAATGGGTATATGAGAATGTTAAGAAGGATATCTGGCTCAGTTCATCCAGTGGCGGAACCGATGTATGTGCCGGATTTGTAGGTGGTGTTCCTACATTACCAGTAAGAATCGGGGAGATACAAGGAAGAGCATTAGGTGTACGTGCAGAAGCCTTTGATGAACAAGGTCAAACATTGATTAATGAAGTCGGTGAATTGGTCATTACGAAACCGATGCCTTCCATGCCGCTATATTTCTGGAATGACCAAAACGGAACAAGATACTACGAGAGTTATTTCGATACCTATCCTGGGATATGGAAACACGGTGATTGGATAAAAATCGACGACAAGGGCAGTTGTATCATTTACGGACGTTCCGACTCGACCATCAACCGTTCCGGTGTACGTATGGGAACTAGCGATATCTACCGGGCTGTCGAAGCGATCGACGAGGTTATGGAAAGCCTTGTTATTGATAGGGAAGTGCTGGGACGCGGTTCTTCCTTGCTGCTGTTCGTTGTCCTTAAGCCAAGTTTAAACCTCGATGCAACATTGACAGCAAAAATCAAGGAACAAATCAGAGGGCAAGTATCCCCTCGCTTTATCCCTGACCAAATCTATGCTGTTGATCAAATACCTAAAACGTTGAACGGAAAGAAAATGGAAGTCCCGATACGTAAAGTGTTGTTAGGTTTCGAGTTTGATAAAGTAGTGAATGCAGATTCCATGGAGAACCCTGAATCGCTTCAATTCTTCAAGGATTTAGCCATTGAGTTAAATGAGAAAAAAATATTCTGAGATTCCAAGGCGGAGCAAAAAGCTCCGTCTTTTTTGTATGAAATTTTAATAATGGAATGAATCGTGGTCAATAAACGAGACAAAACGAGACATCAATCTCATTTTGTCTCGTTTTGTCTCGTTCAAAAATAGATAAAGTCCTAATTTACCAACCTTCCATTTTGGCACGCTATTTGCACTATATATGATTGACTCATTATTAATGATTGGGGGCTGAGAAAATGGAAACGGTTCAATCGAATGAACAAAAGTTATCACAGGACAAGGCTTATTGGATGTATCAAAAAATGCTGGAGATCAGAAAATTCGAAGACCAAGTTCATGAATCCTTTGCAAAGGGTATTTTACCAGGCTTTGTCCATTTGTATGCTGGGGAAGAAGCGGTAGCTGTAGGAGTATGTGCTCACCTAACCGAAAAGGACAGCATTACGAGCACTCACCGAGGCCATGGCCACTGTATTGCAAAAGAATGCGACCTTAACGGGATGATGGCTGAAATCTATGGGAAAGTGACTGGTCTTTGTAAAGGTAAAGGCGGCTCCATGCATATAGCCGATCTGGATAAAGGGATGTTAGGCGCAAACGGGATTGTCGGCGGAGGGTTCCCACTTGCATGTGGTGCAGCATTAACTGCCAAGTATAAAAAGACGGATCATGTAAGTGTTTGTTTTTTTGGTGATGGTGCCAATAATCATGGGACATTTCATGAAGGGATTAATCTGGCGGCCATTTGGAAGCTACCCGTTATATTCATCGCTGAAAATAATGGCTATGGGGAAGCGACGCCTTTCAACTATGCTTCTAGCTGTAAAACGATAGCCGATCGTGCGATAAGCTACAATATCCCGGGTGTCCGGGTGGATGGGAAGGATGTAATGGCTGTGTACAAGGCGGCTGAAGAAGCCGTTCTTAGAGCTCGCAGAGGAGAAGGCCCCTCATTAATTGAATGCGTTACTTATCGTAATTATGGACACTTCGAGGGAGATGCACAGAAATATAAAAAAGAAGAAGACAAAAAGGAACATAAACAAGAAAAAGATGCGATTGTTCAATTTAGGAATTACTTACTGAATCAGAATCTGCTGGCGGAAAAAGAATTGGTTTCTCTTGAGAATTCAGTTGAAGAGGCTATTAAACAGGCTGTTAAGTTCAGTGAAGATAGTCCGTATCCAGAGGCATCCGATTTATTGAATGATGTATATGTATCTTATTGAACAAAATAAGGGGGAATTAGGATGAGCAGGAAAATCAGTATGTCACAAGCGATAAATGAAGCAATGGCCCTTGCCATGAGAAAGGATGAAAATGTCATCCTTATGGGAGAAGATGTAGCCGGGGGTGCAGAAGTTGACCATCTGCAGGATGACGAAGCATGGGGCGGTGTTTTAGGTGTCACGAAAGGATTGGTTCAAGAATTTGGTCGAGACAGGATCCTTGATACACCTATTGCAGAAGCAGGTTATATGGGAGCGGCCATGGCAGCGGCTTCAACGGGTTTACGTCCGATTGCCGAGTTAATGTTCAACGATTTCATTGGCAGCTGTTTGGATGAAGTATTAAATCAAGGTGCGAAGTTTCGGTATATGTTTGGGGGCAAAGCCCAGGTACCCGTGACGATCCGTACGATGCATGGTGCAGGATTCAGGGCTGCAGCTCAGCATTCACAGAGCCTTTATGCCTTGTTTACAAGCATTCCTGGATTGAAAGTGGTCGTACCATCTTCCCCTTATGATGCAAAAGGGCTGTTACTCTCAGCCATTGAGGATAATGATCCAGTCATTTTTTTCGAAGATAAAACGCTGTATAACATGGTAGGAGAGGTCCCTGAAGGATACTATACCATCCCAATCGGTAAAGCTGAAATTAAAAGGAAGGGCTCGGATTTGACGATTGTTGCCATCGGTAAACAAGTTCACACGGCAATGGAGGCTGCCCAAAAACTTGCAGGTAAAGGCATTGAAGTTGAAATTGTAGACCCACGTAGCTTGTCACCACTGGATGAAGAAACAATTCTCTCCTCTGTAGCCAAGACTAATCGGTTAATCGTTATGGATGAAGCGAATCCAAGGTGCAGCATGGCGACCGATATTGCCGCATTGGTTGCGGATAAAGGATTTGATACGCTCGATGCGCCAATAAAAAGGATTACAGCTCCACATACACCAGTACCTTTTTCACCTCCACTTGAAGATATATATCTTCCAACATCAGAAAAAGTGATCCAAGTCGTTTCAGAATTGTTGGGAGAGCCTTCCATTCTTGGGGTGTAACTTACTCAACATCAAGCTCCAGCTTATTCATAAGTTGGAGCAAGAACATCCATTTTAGACACCAAAACAAATTTGAAGGGAGATAAAAGATATGGCGGTCGAAGTGGTAATGCCGAAATTGGGCATGGCGATGAAAGAGGGCACTGTTTCGTTATGGAGTAAGGAGGTTGGGGATCCGGTTGAAAAAGGTGAAGCAATCGCAAGCATCAACTCGGAGAAAATAGAAATGGATATTGAATCTCCTGCAGAAGGAACCATTCTGAACATAGCTGTTCAAGAAGGACAGGGTGTAACTCCAGGAACCGTTATCTGTTATATCGGAAATCCGAATGAAAAAATTATGATTGATGAGCCTGTTGCTAAAGAAAACGAGCAGGAAATTCCTGAACAAGAAAAGCTGAAAACGACAGAGTCACCGATTTTGCCAAGAGGTGAACGAGTGATGATCACCCCGGTTGCACGGAAAATGGCACAGGCGGCTAATCTAGATATTGAAAAAATTCAAGGGACTGGCCCAGGCGGAAGAATCACAAAAGATGATGTACAGAAAGCAATGAAGCCTGATCCAAAGCCAGAAAATAAGGAAGAAAGTATCTTCGTCCAGGCGCATTCCGTAGACAAAGCACAAGAGATTCCTGTAAATGGGATGCGGAAAATCATTGCCACTCGTATGCAGAATAGCTTGCAAACCAGTGCTCAATTAACTCTCACCATGAAAGCTGATATTACCGATTTAATTATATTGCAAAAACAAGCTACTGAAATATTACAAAAACATGAATCAAGTAAACTGACAATAACGGATTTTGTTGCCAAAGCTGTCGTACTTTCACTGAAGGAGCACCCTAAAATGAACAGTGCTTATGTAGATGACAAAATCCATTTGTTTGAGCCTATCCATCTAGGCGTGGCTGTTGCTTTGGAAAAGGGTTTAGTTGTTCCAGTCATAAGAAATGCGGAAGCCTGTACACTAAGGCAGTTAGCAGATAAGGGTAAGGAGCTGGCTAAGCGTGCACGCGACAGTCAATTGCCTAGTGAGAACATGCAAGGTTCAACTTTTACGATCAGTAACCTGGGTGCCTTTGGAGTCGAGCACTTTACGCCGATTCTGAATACACCGGAAACAGGAATCCTTGGAATTGGTTCTGCTTTTGATACCCCGCTGTATATTGGCGATGAATTGGAACGGAGAACGTTCTTGCCACTCAGTTTAACTTTTGATCACCGTGTACTCGACGGAGCTCCCGCTTCTGCCTTTTTACAAACCATTAAACGGTATTTGGAAGAGCCGCTCACCGTAATTTTATAGAAAAGGAGGGAAAGCTCTTGGATCGTATAGCTATTATAGGTGGAGGTCCTGCTGGGTATGTAGCGGCAATCACTGCTGCCCAGCAGGATAAGGAGGTCATACTGGTAGTCGAAGGGCATTTGGGGGGAACTTGTTTAAACGAAGGGTGCATGCCAACGAAGTCATTATTAGAAAGTGCCGATACGTATGAAATGGTGAAAAATGCCGGCCAGATGGGAATTCGCCTTCCCTCCAATTTAATTGAAATCGATTGGGAAGCTGTTCAAGAACGAAAGAATGGTGTCATATCTAATCTCGTGCACGGCATTCAATATTTAATGAGTAAGAATAAAATAAAAGTCATACAGGGAAAAGCATCATTCCTGTCGAGCTCTCGACTAAGGATCGAGAACGGAAATACCATTGAGGAAATTGAAGCTAGTAAGATCATCATTGCAACGGGATCTGAACCAATCCCATTACCTTTTGCTCCGTTTGATGGTGAATGGATCATCCACAGTGGTCAAGCTATGTCACTTCCAGTCATTCCCGATTCACTTTTAATTATCGGAGGGGGCGTCATCGGCTGCGAATTTGCCAGTATTTATAGCAGGGTTGGCACCAAGGTAACCATTATCGAGATGGGGGAAAAGTTACTTCCAGGGGAAGATGATGATATCTCGAGCATCCTGCATCAAGAATTGATTAGCCAAGGAGTAACAGTCCATACCTCGACATCCGTAAAAAACATAAATACAACGAGTAAAAAGGTATTTTGGGAAAAAGAAGATGGTAGAATGGAAGAATTTCATGCTGATTATGTTCTGGTTTCAATAGGGAGAAAACCACGAGTGAATGGAATGGACTTAGAGGGCCACAATATTGATTTTTCCCGTTTTGGCATCAAGGTGAATGATCGCATGCAAACTAGTAATTCTTCGGTTTATGCCTGTGGTGATGTGATAGGGGGCATCCAACTTGCCCATGTAGCATTTCATGAGGGTCGGGTAGCTGCTTTGAATGCCTGTGGTCAATTGGCCCAGGTTAATTATCGGGCGATCCCTCGATGCATTTATACCTCGCCGGAGATTGCCAGTGTAGGCTTAACGGAGAAAGAAGCGAGGAACATTTATGGGGAGATTAAAGTTGGGGAATTTGCTTTTTCAGCAAATGGGAAAGCGGCCATTTCCAATAAACAGATTGGAAAGGTCAAAGTCCTTGTGAATCCTCAATTTAACGAGATTTTAGGCTTTTCCATCGTTGGTCAACATGCAACAGAACTAATTGGTCAAGGAACGATCATGCTGCATGCAGAAATAACGACAGATATGTTGGAAGATTTAATAGCGGCACATCCAACCTTATCGGAATCCATCCATGAGGCTCTATTAAATGTTGTTGGTCAAGCTGTACATTCTTAATACAGTCATTGGATATAAATGATTAAAAGGGGGGATTGTATGGCAAGCATTCAACGAACGGCGGTTGTCACTGGTGCAGGACGCGGTATCGGACGTGCCATTGCTCTAAGATTAGCTCAAGATGGATTGAATGTAGTGATTAACGACGTCAATCTGGATACGGCCGAATCGGTCGCAAATGAAATTAAGGAACTAGGACGTGAAAGCTTTGCTATTAAAGCGGATGTAAGTGATAGACGGGAAGTATTCGAAATGGTCGATCAAGTTGTGGAACGTTTTGGGCAACTGGATGTTATGGTTTCAAATGCAGGAATTGCTCAAATCAAGCCACTCTTGGAAGTAACTCAAGAGGATCTTGAACAGATTTTCAATATCAATGTAAATGGTGTACTTTTTTGCCTGCAAGCCGCTGCTGAACAAATGAAAAAGCAAGAAGGAGGGAAAATTATAAGTGCTGCCAGCATCGCCAGTTATAAAGGCTTTAGCTTACTTGGTACATACTCGGCCACAAAATTCGCCGTAAGAGGCATTACACAAGCGGCAGCACAAGAATTGGCCCAGTTCGGCATTACGGTGAATGCATACTGTCCAGGCATTGTCGGGACGCAAATGTGGGAGCTAATCGATGAAAAAATGGGTCAATATATGAAACTTGCTAAAGGGGAAACATTCAAAAAGTTTACTGATTCCATAACCTTAGGACGCTCCGAATCCCCAGAAGATGTTGCGAAGTTCGTATCTTATCTTGCTTCACCTGATTCTGATTATATGACAGGACAATCCATCATGATTGATGGAGGAGTCATTTTTTCATAAAAGGATGGTTTGATTGGGAAGCTTCATGTGAATTATCACGTGAAGCTTTTTTTTGATAAACTAAACTCTATATATTGTAAGCGTATACATAATCTACTATAATTAAGTGGACCTCGATCAACATCCTTTTTTATTACTCCATGTTTTTTTTTCTCTTGATTGACTAAACTTATTTTCATTTCATATGAAGGTTTAAACCAAATGATTAGAGGAGGATCATATGCTATCCACTAGTTGTTATCTGCGTACATGGGAACGCTTTGTCAGTGAAGGGGTTCTCGATTCAAATCGTCTGAACAAGCGAATAATGGAATCTTGGCATCGCTGTAAAAAAGAACAAGTCAACCCATATCTCAATAAAGCCGAGCACATATTGACAAATGAATTATTGAACATTCAAAGAGAAAAGAACTCCTTCCTGTTAGAAGTAGCATCGCCCCAATTAATAAGGATGAATCAATCCATAAAAGAATCGGGAATGATGGCTTTATTAGTTGATCCTGATGGATATGTCCTCTCACTTTCCGGAAACGAGAAAATCCTGGATGAGGCAGGCAGAATAAACTTTGTCGAGGGTGTATGCTGGACAGAGGGTGAGGTGGGAACAAACGCCATTGGAACAGCTTTGAAAACGGGTGAAGCCGTCATGATCCAAGGTACTGAACACTATTCCATTGCCTCACATAAATGGAGTTGTTCTGCAATGCCCATTTTAAATGAAGACGGAATGATAATGGGCGTTTTGGATATATCGTGTCCAGTTGAATATTTCCATCCGTCCATGCTGGGTATGGTAGCCAATTTGGCGTATACGATCGAACAGGAAATGGGAGTTCGTTCATATAAAAGAGAGCTGGCTCTGACCCAGCAGTCCATAGAACTTGCAGAAACCTATCCAGAACAGTCCTTTATCGTTTGTAATCATAAAGAAATGATCATTTCGGCCAGCAAACAGGTCCGTAAAAAAATTCCTCAATCCATCGGTATGACATTGATAGATCTATTAAACCATGGATATCGAATTGTTAAGGAAAACCCGCTGCTATCTAAAGAAGATAATAAGATTTCCGGTAAATGTTTATTCTTATCAGAGAAGCAAGGTCATAAAACCAATAGACTCTTTCCAGCTTCCATGCCTTCTGAGGTGTTTAGCTTCAAAGGAGAAAGAGGGATTAGTGAATCCTTTCAAAACACATTACATAAAGTGAATCTTGTTGCACCGACAGAAGCGAATGTGTATATATCTGGTGAAACAGGCGTTGGAAAAGAGCTTATTGCCATGGCTATTCATGAAAATAGCTCTCGTAAAAATGGGCCGTTCATCACGATAAATTGCGGAGCCATCCCTAAAGATTTAATGGAGAGTGAATTATTCGGGTATGTTGAAGGTGCATTTACAGGGGCTAAACGGCAAGGGTACAAAGGAAAGTTCGAGCAGGCTAATGGAGGGACCATTTTTCTCGATGAAATCGGTGAAATCCCCCTAGCGATGCAAGTTGCTTTACTGCGTGTACTTCAAGAAAGAAAAATCGTTCCGCTTGGTGGTTCTAAACTCATTTCATTGGATATTCGCATTATCACTGCGACTCACCGAAAGCTTGAGGAGCTTGTCAATGAAGGGTCCTTTCGCGAGGATTTATACTATCGATTGAATGTTTACCCCATTCATGTCCCCTCTTTAAGAGAAAGGATTGAAGACATTCCTTATCTAGTCAACTACTTGTGCACAAATAATAATTGGAATATTCCATTAACGGAGGATTTATTGAATCGTTTAAAGAATTACAATTGGCCAGGCAATATAAGAGAGCTACAGAATGTTCTCCAGCGGTTAACCATCTTACATGCAGAAGGGACCGTTGATTATGAAGTGTTTAATTCCATGAATTCGATGCCCATTACGAGGCGTAATGAGTCCCCGCCATTGAAGGAAGACGATAAAAATTACAAGAAGGAAAATGAACTGACGATCCGTGAAAAAATTCAACGAGATCTAATGTTAGAGGCATTACAAAAATCAAGAGGAAATGTCGCCGCCGCTGCTAAATTGATGGATATACCAAGAAGTACATTTTATAAGCGGCTCCATAAGTATGGTATATAGCCATGGCGTGTGAACATTGTATAGGAAAAGTAGATTTATAGAAATTCATGAAAAATGAAAGGAGTATGGCAAATGAAAACGAAAATTACTGAATTATTAGGGATTGAATATCCGATTATATGCGGTGGGATGTTTCAAGTTGGCCGAGCCCCGCTCGCAGCGGCCGTATCCGAAGCAGGAGGTCTAGGTATCATAACCTCCAAAACACAGGCGACCCCCGAAGGTCTACGTGATGAAGTACGCAAAGTGAAATCTTTAACGAAGAAACCGTTTGCTGTAAATCTAAATCTATTTCCAAGTCAAACGCCAACTCCAAATGATGAGTTTATTGATATTTTAATTGATGAAAATGTAAAAATTGTTGAAACGAGTGGCCGAAGTCCAGAAGGAATTATGCCTAAACTTAAAGAGCACGGCTTTACCGTGATACATAAAGTAGCGGGGGTCAAAAACGCAATCTCGGCAGAGAAATTAGGAGTGGATGCTATAATTATTGTAGGGAATGAAACAGGGGGGCATCCTGGCATGGGGGATGTAGGCACGCTTGTCATGCTCCCTAGAGTAGTTGACTCCGTTACTATACCTGTAATAGCAGGCGGGGGATTTTCGGATGGCAGAGGCCTTATTAGTGCCTTGTCACTCGGTGCTGAAGGGATTGTCATGGGAACTCGCTTTATGGCAACGCAAGAAGCGCCGATTCATGATAACGTGAAGAACTGGATGGTATCAGCCGATGAGCTGGATACGGTTGTCATCCAACGGAATATTGGCAGTCGTTCGCGTGTAGCATTAAATGGCGTCAGTAAAGAAGTGGACAAACTTGAAAGTGAAGGAGCCACTTTAGAAGACCTTATTCCGCTAATAACGGGACAAAGGAGCAAAAAAGTATACTTTGATGGCGATTTAGACGGAGGCATCTGGTCCTGCGGTCAATCCGTAGGCCTGATAAAAGAAGTTTTGACCGTCAATGAACTCATAAACCAAATCGTCCAAGAAGCAAAAACCTCGTTCGAATTCATCCAAAGCCGTATCGAATCCCTTCGAACATGAATAACCCTTCGTTCAAAAAGGAACATGAGATCAATGCGATTTCATGTTCCTTTTTTTCTTGTTCAAATCCTTTTTAAAATTACATGAAACAATACATCGATAAAATTTATGAAATATGTGAAGGAGCCACTACCGATATTCATGACAATCGTAAAACCCCCATATAAAATGCTTTGCTATTTTATATGGGGGTTTTTTGCACAGTTTCAATACCTGTAAATTAGCGTGTTACCCAAATACGCTAGAGCTTTATAAGATAAAAGATCGATCTGTTCTTTTGTCATTCTACATTTCTCTATAAGTTGCTGAAATATAATTGAATCTGGATACTTGATCAAAATGGATCATCGCTTTATAACGAGTGCAAAGTAACATTAAGAAGTCTTGTGAGAATTATGGGATAAAAAGAGCACCATATTGTCATTTTTGCTGGAAAGCGGAACCTTTGAGATGAAAAACCGTTTGATTAGTTGTTGTTATCGTTATATTTATATAATTATTTCAAAGTGTTAACCCGTGATTTTTCTCATTTCGCCACTATTTTTGTATATCAATATAATAAAATAACAAGAAAAGCATGATTATACAGGAAATGTACCTTTAGCAAAACACATGTTGATGGCGATTATTGTAATCACGACTTAATAAAGGTCCATAAAGAATCAGGAAAAAGAAGAAAAAGATGGGGGGGGGAACAATGGTTATAGCTGCGTATTTGATAGGAGGGGGCATACGTTATTATTTTAAAACTTAATACCTTTTCGAAGTACCTAAAAACGCTGTGCGGGTCATGACTATGAACAAAGGTACAATTATGATTGTTCATAGTCATCTGTAAAATACGTCATGCCTTATGGTTTTTGATTAGGCATTATAACGAATGGGTGGAAAATGGGAGAAAGAGAAGAGGCTCACGTTATACATAAGTGACAGCGTTAAATTTTATCTCTAAAACTAAACAATTAAATATTAGAGTGAAATGATAAAATATTGTAAACACTAATAATGTGCATTAATGGAATCAATTGCGCCAATAAAATATGTCATGGCCTAAAAATGATTTTATAAAGTGATTACAGGCAATTAACAGATAATGATAAGAATCGAGTGAAAAATATCGATTTAAATTACTTTAGATTTTAAATTATTGCTTGATCAAATTATTCATATG
>NZ_JBHXAS010000084.1:0-21482 GCF_042727425.1 Peribacillus sp. NPDC060253 | reverse complement strand
TATATATATTATCTGAAATATAATGTACTTTTTACAAAAAGTTAGGATGAACACAGTGGGAAAAAGGCCTGGAGCCAAAGGATTGAAAGAATTCAGTATTTAACGAACCACTGCTCAAGAAAAAATTGATAAAAATTTTTGCTGTGTATTTTATTTGAATAAATCTCAAACCTTTAAAATGATTTGTTCCATTCCTCATCTTCCAAAGGCACACCATTCGTACTAATATATTCTACTATCATATGTCCATGTTTAAGCCCTCCATCGTTTTTAAGGGCAACAATCATTTTATTAAAGCGGTCATCATCTGTATCTTGTTTCTTACGTGATAGGGTAATCCGAATGGTCGGGGCAACTTTGTAATCTTTATAGCTGGTTGGCTGGTTCGGATCAATATTCAATTCTTTCACAATCGTTTCATCAAAAACCACGGATAATTGAATGGAATCGCCTATTTTTTCTTGAATCTCTTCCCAATCATCACTTTTTACGATATCTCCAATATCCTTTGATATCAACACGTTCCCTAGTTCATTTTCAAGATAAGGCCTTAACTCCATTTCAGCATCATCTTGCCATTTATCGGAAATGAAGGTATCCTCCATTTCTCCAGTTCCATCATTAAAGAAAACTAAAAATCGAGTGCCATATTTTTCATGTTTCACTTTAGCTGCATATTCAAAATATCCGTTGTTTCCCATATTATCGAATAGGACATCATATATTTCTGTCCGATCATCAAAGTTTTTCTCTAAATATCGCTCATCTTGATTTCTAACCTTTTTTTCTTCATCAGGATCTACTTTCATACTCTGTGTGAATGAAAACATAAAGATTACGACACCTGCTAAAATGATTAAAAAAACTATTAGTAATGTTAGTAAAATCCTTTTGGTTTTGCTCAAAGAATACCCTCCTGTTATCCGGACTTCCCTTCAATAATTCCCATATTATTCTAATATTTGTATAGTGTATACATCTATGGAAATTGTGAAATGTAGGCGTGATCTTTTTTTTGTGTAAATTCTATACAAATTCCCTTGTTCTCCACATTATCGGGATACTTTGATACAATATTTTAATTGATAGTACCCAAAGGGAGAGATTTACTTGGAAACATTTCAAAGAGAAATGAATCATAATCGAGATGAATTCAGAAAGACAAGGTGGACTCAACATCGTAAACAAATCACAGGATTATTCGATGCCGTTTTTTCAAAAAAAGAGATTGTTGAAAAAGTGGCGATAGTTGGTGCAGGAAATTGCGACGATTTGGATATTGAGTATCTTGCTTCTAAATGCAGCTCGCTATATTTATTTGATATTGATAGGGGAAGTATGGAAAAAGCGACGAATAATTTGCCTGAACATACTCGAAAAAAAATTCAGCTTGTGGAAATCGATGTTACAGGTCTTGATAAAATGAAGTTTGAAGACCAACTAACCTCCATGCTGAATCGCGGTGATAGGGCAGAGGACATTATTCAGTATGTAAAGGAAATAGAAAATCGGTTAAGTCAGGTTTCTGACAGTATTTTCGCCAAGTATTATAATGGATTTGATATTGTTGCAACATCTGCCATTTATACTCAACTTTTTTATAATTGGGCCATTGACCTGCTTTCTCATTTTGAAAAACAATATCAGGAAAATGATGCAGAAGAGATAAAGGATGGATTTTTAGATCTAAGGGATCAGATAGTGCGTACGTTGAATCACTCTGTATCAAAATGTATCAAAGAAGATGGATTCTATATTACATGGTCAGATATTTTAAAGATCGAACCTGAGTATATGGAGACCATTAATGAAGGGCTTAATGCCATCTTTGCCTTAGCTTCGAACGTGGGGTATGGAGCAGCATTGATTGGCATAAAAGATTATATGGAAAAAGTGGATAAAAGTGAATTATCCCTGCGCTATTGGCCGTGGGATTTTAATACCAATAAACAATATTTGACCATTGGGATTATCGGCAGATTGAAAGAGGGATATAAATGAAAATAGATTTATGGGGTAGGTACGCGAAGCAGCAGCTGTATCTACCCTTTTTTGAATGGTTAAAGTCTAAGATGATATTGTTTCTTTCAACCTCTTTCTAAGGAATGATAAATAGAGGGGTGAGCCCGTGAATCATATGAAATTAAGACATAATCTTATGAAAAGTATAAAATAACGATAAAATTTTTAACGATTTGTCTAATGATTTCACAATCTGATGTAGATATAATGAATCTATTGAAAACTGAATATTCCAACAAGTGGAGTTTAGATGTGGAAGTGATTATTGGAGAAATGGTTCGAGTAATAGGGACCATCATTAAGGAAGGAGTGAGGGTTTGAAAGCTGATATCGTATTCATAAACGGCGAGGTCATTACAGTTGATCAAAAAAATTCTGTTGCTGAAGCGATCGCGATTAATGGGAATCGTATCTCGGCAGTCGGAACGAATCAGGAAATTAAAGTTTTAATCGGAGAAGAAACTAAAGTGATGGATTTACAGGGGAAGTCCATACTTCCTGGGTTTATAGATTCTCATATTCATCTTATTTTATACGGTGTCAATCAATTGGCAGTAAGTTGTAAAGCTGGACACATCGAATCTGTAGAGGATTTGTTAAACGATCTTAAGGAAAAAGCTTCTGTTATCCCTAAAGGTGAATGGATCCGGGCATGGGGGTTCAATGAAACCGCTGTGAAAGAAAAACGTTATCCAACAATCTCAGAATTGGATGCCATTTCAACAGACCACCCCATAATGGTTACCAGAACTTGCAGCCATATAAGTGTTGTGAATCGAAGGGCGATGGAGTTTGCAGGACTGGATGAAAACTCTGAGAATCCAGCTGGTGGCATCATTGAAAAGGATAAGGAGGGGCGGATTACAGGCAAACTCATTGAAACAGCAAATATGTTAATGGCCGATATGGCAAGTTATACAGAAAGCGAACTGATGAAAGCAGTCAAAATCGCTTCGGAGCATTTCATCGCCTCAGGCATAACAAGCATTCATGAAGCTGGTGCTTTTGGTCCTGAAAGTTTCCGTTTAATGCAGCAAGCCATTAAATCTAAGGATATACGTGTGCGCATCTATGCGATGGTCGGTTCATTGAATAATTCGCATGAATTTGTAAATAAAATGGTAGAGTCTGGAGTCGTAACCGGTATTGGGGACGAAAAATTTAAAATTGGACCAGCTAAATTGTTTACGGATGGCAGCAGTACGGGCCCAACCATTGCAACCCGCGAGCCCTACACGAGTGATCCCGGTTATTCCGGCATTCTTTATTATGAAGAAGAGGAAATCTATCAAATATTAGGGGAAGCACATAAAAATGGCTATCAGATCACCGTGCATGCCCAAGGTGACAAAGCGATCGAAATGTATTTAAATTGTGTGGAAAAAGCGCTGCAAGAATCTCCAAGAAAAGATCATAGACACAGGATAGAACATGCTGGCATCTCTGCTCCAGATTTACAAAAGAAGATGAAAGAACTTGGCATCATCCCAATCCCCAATCCTCCATTTCCTTATGAATTCGGTGATATATATATCAAACACTACGGCAATAGGGTCAATCACATGTACGCCGCCCGTGACTATATTGATAATGGCATCATGGCTGCTGGTGGGTCCGATGCACCCGTTACTGATCATAACCCGTTATTAGGCATACATGTTGCAGTTAATAGAAGAAGTAAGTCTGGTACGAAAATAGGTACTGGTCAATCGATCAGCGTTATGGAAGCCATTAAACTATACACCTGGAATGGCGCTTTTGCAAGTTTCGATGAAGATGTCAAAGGCAGCATAGAAGTAGGGAAGCTGGCCGATTTAGTCGTATTGAATGATCGTATATTGAAAGTCCATCCCCATAATATCAAGGATTTAAAAGTCGAATCAACGATTTTAAATGGAGAGATTCTTTATCGTAGAGAAACATTGGTAGAAATATAATCTAGATTACGTACGTATGTATTTTTAGCAGGTTATCTTGAAGGGAGATATTCGATATGAAAAAACAAAAATTAGTCATTAATAGTGAAAGGCTGAGCCGTACGCTCGAGGAATTTGCCGATTTTGGACGCACCGAAAACAACGGAGTCACACGGTTATCTTTGTCCGAAGAAGATCGATTGGTCCGTGATTACTTTTGCTCTTGTTGTAAAGACCTGGGAATGGCGATTAAAGTTGATGATATGGGGAATATTTACGCTACTTTAGCAGGTCTTGAAAACAAACCGCCCATTGTAATGGGATCACATATGGATTCCGTAAAAAAGGGCGGGCGGTTTGATGGTATCTTGGGGGTAGCTGCAGGCTTGGAGGTCGTGCGCACTCTCGTGGAAAATAATATCCAACCTAAAATCCCGGTTATGATCGTCAATTTTACAAACGAAGAAGGAGCTAGATTCGAACCTTCCATGATGTCATCCGGAGTTCTTTCAGGTAAATTCGAAAAATCCATCATGATGCAAAAGACGGATAGTGAAGGAACCTCTTTCGAAAATGCCTTACATGCCATTGGTTATGCAGGGGATAAAGAGTCACGTCTAAAAGAAGCGACGGCGTTTCTAGAGCTGCATATTGAACAAGGGCCCATCCTTGAACGTGAATCATTAACGATTGGTGTCGTTGAATGTGTTCTTGGTATGGTGTGCTATGAGATAGAAGTTACTGGAGAATCCGATCATGCAGGAACCACACCAATGAATATGAGAAAAGATGCTTTCTTCACTGCGAATAGTTTGATTATGGAGGCTCGTCAAAAGCTAGGCATGCTTGATGACGATTTGGTTTTTACGATGGGAAGGGTGAATGTATTCCCAAATATCCATACGGTCATTCCTAATAAAGTGGTTTTTTCGTTAGAAGCAAGACATAAGGACCCCAAGGTCATCAAACGGGTAGAAGATATTATCCAAGGTCTTTCAACCACAGGTTCAGAGAGTGGCTGCGACATCCAGGTGAGTAAATTATGGGATAGGGATACCGTTTGGTTCGATAAATCAATTTGTGATTTGCTTGAACAATCAACCATTTCATTAGGTCTATCATATAAAAGAATGGTAAGCGGTGCAGGACATGATGCTCAGTTCATAGCTAGCTTTATTCCTACAGCCATGGTATTCGTGCCAAGCATCAACGGTAAAAGTCATTGTGAAGAAGAACTTACAACGTGGGAAGATTGTGAAAAGGGGGTCAATGTACTATTGGAAACCGTCCTTGCCATACAGTCCACTTAAGGTGAATATCTGGTTTGTTGGCTGAAAGCAGGAAGTGACTGTAACGAACATTGATGCTATAAATCCATCAGTATAGTATGAAATCCTGCTTTACTGATGGTTATCTATCAATGTTAAGAAGCTATTAACAGGGAGGGTATAATTTGAATGCTATTAAGCTATTGCTTTTGGTTCCGTTTATAGGGTTCTTAGCGTTCTTGCCTTATGCAAATAAAATAGAACCGTACATATTGGGAATGCCTTTTTTGTTATTTTGGGTTGCATTTTGGATGGTGATGGCATCGGTTATCTTATTGATTGTCTATAAGTTCGATCCTGATAATAAAGGGAGTGATCCTGAATGAATATCTCATTACTCATCATATCCATCTTTTTGGTGTTAGCACTTTATTTAGGGATCAAAGCAAGAAAAGGGAAGGATATGAATATGGAGCAATTTGCCGTAGGGGGCAGGGGCTTTGGTACATTCTTCATTTTTCTGCTGATAGCAGGTGAAATTTATACCACTTTCACATTTCTGGGCGGTAGTGGATGGGCTTACTCTAAAGGGGCTGCTGCTTATTATGTTCCAGCCTATATATTCCTAGCCTACGTCCTATCATATTGGTTGGTTCCCAAAATCTGGAGATATTCAAAGCGTCATTCCATCATCTCACAGCCTGAGTATTTTGCATCTAAATTCAAGAGTCGATCAATGGGGATGATCGTTGCGGTATTGGGAAGCTTAGCCCTCGTCCCGTACATAGTCATACAGCTTAAAGGTTTAGGTATCATTGTTTCAGAAGCATCCTATGGAGCCATTTCTCCGGTGGCAGCAAGCGTGATCGGTGCTGTAGTCGTAACTACTTATGTAATGATTTCAGGCATTCATGGGTCAGCATGGACAGCCATACTAAAAGATTTCATGATATTGGTAGTCGTAATCTTTTTGGGGATTTACATTCCCTTTCATTACTTCGGTGGCATACAGTCAATGTTCGAAACCGTCCAAGCTGCTAAACCGGAAATGTTGGTTTTGGCAGATCAGGGGTTGAGTCAGTCCTGGTTTGTCTCCACCGTTTTGTTGAATGCACTGGGATTTTATTTATTGCCACAAACATTTATGGTCGTTTTATCGTCGAATGGGGAAAGAACTCTTCGCAAAAATGCGATTGCTTTACCCTTATACACCCTGTTACTGCTTTTCGTTTTTTTCATTGGATTTACAGCCATCATGGAAATACCGGGTTTGCAAGGAGCTGACGGTGACCTCTCACTTTTGCGGCTGGCGATTCAAACATTCGATCCATGGGTGATAGGAGTGATCGGAGCTGCAGGTTTATTGACGGCCCTTGTACCGGCTTCCGTCATGCTAATGGCAGCATCGGTAGGTCTGACAAATAGTTTTTTCAATGTGCTGGTCCCTGCTGCGACTGAAAAACAGCAATTGATCGTCTCAAGATTCATTATTATCGGCATCTCGATCATTGCTTTGATTGTAACGGTTACAGGAGGCGAAGCGCTGGCCATCTTGAATATCATGTCATATAGTTTGATCACCCAATTGGCACCTTCCTTGTTTTGCAGTTTGCCAAAAAACAATATGATCAATAAGTATGGTGCGATGTCCGGAATATTGGCAGGTGTAGGAATCGTGTTATATGCGACAATTGCCAATGTTAAGGTTGCTACATTCCTTCCGGATATCCCACCTGTCATCAATGATATCAGTACAGGTGTCATAGCTTTGTTCATTAATATGATCGTAACTTTCGTAGTAAGTGCACTGACTAAACATAATACTATGCAAGAGAAAGAAATGAATGATATGAATAAGATTTCCTGACCTTCATTTTTAGTCATCTGGGTCGATGGGAAAGGGTTAATGGGAAGAACTATTTGGGAGGTCTTTTGTGAAAATTAAAATAACCGCTTGTCAATTCCGTGTAGAAAAAGTGTCCTCTTTCAATGAATTTCAAAAACAAGTAGAAGACTTAATCAGTCAAGTTCCAGAAAACTCGGACTATATCATTTTTCCGGAGCTGGTGACTATCGGGTTATCAGCGGCTAGTGGAGAATTGGATGTTTCGCCCGTGATCAAGAGTGATGAATACACCAGTCAATATATTAATCTTTTCCGTTCCATTTCTAGGAAAAGAAAGCAGGTAATCATTGCTGGCTCGCATCTGGAACGGCGTGAAAATGAGTACTTCAATATTGCCTACATTTTTGATAAAGACGGTTCATACGTTGAGCATAAAAAAACTCATATTTTTCCCGCTGAAGCAAAATGGCAAACTTCTGAAGGGAACGATCTTGAAGTGTATTCCATAGGTCCTGTTAAGATTGGAATAGCTGTGTGCTATGAAGCGGAAATACCCGAAATTTCAAGAATTTTAGCTGTAAACGGAGCTGACATCATTTTTTGCCCATCCTATACATTTACAGAGGCTGGCTTTTGGCGAGTGCGCCATTGTGCCCATGCACGCGCAATCGAGAATCAGGTTTTTTTCGTTCATTGTCCCACTGTTGGCGAACCAGGGGCACCTTTACCGAACGGATATGGTCGCGCGAGTATACTAAGTCCTTGTGACAACGCTTGGCCAGCGAATGGAATAGTAGCTGAGGCGGAAATGAATGAACATACTGTAATCACAGGTACGGTGGATATGGATGAACTTTATGAGAATCGACAAAGTGGTGCAGCTACCACTTTCAAAGATCGTAATCGCCGAAAAGGTATGTATGCGAAATATGAGCCATATGGAGAACCAAAATAATCAATATGAGAAAAACCACTATTGTTTTAATAGTGTTTTTTTCTTTTATATCCTTTGGGAAATTATAAATGAAGGTAGAGGGTACCTAAATCAAGCATATAGGTTCCGCATACACTTTAAATTAAGTGAATATTCGAACTAATCATTTAAAGAAGAGTCATTTATCGGTTAATATAGAAAGAGAATGATCATGATCGTTTTATTGATCGAATAAGAAATCTATTTAGTAAAGAAATGTACAAAGATTAGCAGAGGGCGCATGCCGTGAAAATTTCTATTATTCAAGCAAAAGACATCACTCGAGATTCGGCCAACCATCGTTACCGTAAGTATTTACACTACAGACGAAGCTCATCCTGATGGCTGTACTTGGCAGTCTACTGGGCACCTATTTTGGAATTCTTACATCATATATACTCTCAAGCTTTAAGGAAGGGTTGTTATTATGAGAATTGAAAGTTTACAAGTATCAGTGGAAAGTTTGCCGCTTGTCAAGCCGTTCAAGACTGCGTTGCGTACCGTAATGGAAATTGAGAATATCAATGTTTCTGTGAAGTTGGAGAATGGAACGGAAGGGGTGGGGGCAGCAGCTCCTACAGTTGCGATCACTGGTGATTCTACAAAGGGGATCGTCAGTATCATTGAAGAAGTGATCTCTCCAAACCTGATTGGCCTAGAGATCGAGAATATCAATGTACTCTCACAGCTGATCCAACTATCCTGTGTAGGTAACACAAGTGCAAAAGCTGCTGTTGAAATCGCTTTATACGACGCTGTCAGCAAACGATGGCAGCTCCCTTTATATCAATATCTAGGCGGTAAGTCGAATGTACTGAAAAATGACATGACAGTCAGCGTTGATGAACCTGAAGAAATGGCTAAGGCGGCATTGTCCCTCATCGATGACGGTTTTTCAACGTTGAAGATAAAGTTAGGAAAAGACTGGAGGGGAGATGTGGAACGAGTTGCCTGCATTCGTGATGCTGTTGGCGACCAGGTCAAGATCAGGATTGACGCGAATCAAGGATGGACGACAAAACAAGCGATTTCCATCATTCATGAACTAGAGGAAAAAAGGGTGGACATTGATTTGGTGGAACAGCCCGTGCAAGCCCATGATATCGAAGGGTTAAAAGAAATAAGGAGATGTGTCCAAGTGCCGATCATGGCTGATGAAAGCTTGTTTTCCCCTCGTGATGCCATGAGACTCCTGAATGAACACGCTGTTGATTTCCTTAATATTAAATTAATGAAAACAGGGGGCATTCGCCGTGCACTACAAATCGCTGATATGGCAGAAGCAGCCGGAGTGGAATGCATGATTGGAAGTATGATGGAATCATCTATAAGTGTAGCAGCCGCAGCACATCTGGCAACCGCCCATCCAAATATAACGAAGATTGATTTAGATGCACCATTGTGGATTAAGAATGAACCCTATGAAGGCATTCAATTTATAAAGGATCAACTCCACATAGCCGATCGACCAGGACTCGGAGTCAAGAGGAAAACCTCTTTTACTCAATAATAACTATTCGAAAGGGTGATTTTTATTTTGAAAAGGTTAACCGTTTTAGTACTATCCTTATTTGCTCTTGGCAATTTAGTATTCAGTCCAAATAAAGCCAGTTCAAAAGAGAAGGAGAAAACCGCTTATATTGATGTAACGGCTGCAACTCTTTGGACGGAGCCAGGCCTTTTAAGGGAACTGGATGCCCCTTCAGCATCGAACCCCGTCGATTTGAATGCATGGATCGGTTCCATGAAGTATGAAGACAAACTGTGGCTTGTGGGTAACCTTGAAACACAAGCGTTATATGGCTCCAAAGTGACTATTCTTGAAGAACGTGGCGAATGGGTAAAAGTAGCAGTAGCCAATCAGCCAACGCCCCGTAATGATGCTGGTTATCCAGGGTGGATGCCAAAGGGGCAAATAAAGATGGGAAAATCCTTTGAGAAGCAGTTTAAGCGAGGATTTGCCCTTGTAAATGCAACAAGGACCTGGCTTTATTCAGATTCGAAACATCGGTCCAAATTCATGGAGGTAAGCTTCGATACTCGTCTTCCGCTATTGCAGGTGAAAAAGGATAAGGTAAAGGTGATGACACCTGGTGATGGTGCAAAATGGATAGACAAAAAAGAGGTGTCTGTCTATCAAAACGAAAGTCAAATTCCAATTACAACAGGTGAGGATATCGTAGAATCAGGAAAAGAATTTTTAGGGCTTCCTTACCTATGGGCTGGAATGTCCGGGTTTGGATTCGATTGCTCGGGCTTTACGTATACAATGTACCATGCTAATGGAATAACGATCCCAAGGGACTCTTCCATTCAGGCGCAGCATGGCAAAAAGGTAGAACAAGCAGAACTTCAACCAGGTGATCTACTATTTTTTGCCCATGATAAAGGGAAAGGAAAGGTCCATCATGTTGGCATGTATATCGGTGACGGGAAAATGATCCATTCACCAAACAGCTCTACACATGTAAGGATAGATGAAATAAAAACTTCCGGATACGGAGAGGAATATGCCGGAGCAAGAAGATATATTGATTGATTTTTTTGAAAACCTGAGAGCACGGTGCCCTCAGGTTTTTTAATAGGTAAACAAAATTTCAAATTTATCTAATGGATGTCCAATAAATGCCCATATCTTGCTGCATACATTGAAAAACCACCATTTCTTCTTGTCTCCTCATCTCAATCTATTTCCTCAAAAGTTATATTTTGATATACTTTTTTATTGTTATTAGGTATATTCTATTTTTTGTGATGTGTGATGAATTCATATTGGGTTTCATGAAAATGAATGGATACAAGTTTTAGGAAAAACAGCCATTCAAAGCGAACGCACGTATCTTATAATTGAAGATAGGAATAGGATTGAAGAACCTGAAATTCTATATACGATTAGGGTATATTAAGCTGGAACAACCAATCTGTTTTTTTATATTGGGGATTTGACCTTTAAAAAGACAATAAACACCAGTGAAGGGGGCATTAATTTTTGTCGTCCCACTGGTGTTTTCATCATATAAGTTATTTTGAAATAATTTACTGTAATATTTATTTGATAGAATCGGAACTTTATAGTCTTTCTACTTGATCGTTTCAAAAAGACGCTCTAGATCCTTATCCATTATGAAAACTTCAATTCTTTCACCTGTTTTGGTGCTTATGTCACTGTGAGAAGAAAGAACCTTACATCCCGTATGATCTTCAACAATTTTTTCGTAATCCTTCGTGTACATTTCACGAAGCAGCGAACGCATTTTCTTTACAAGCTTTTTGCCGGAATTGTGACTCACAAGGTGCTTTTCCTCAACAGTCAGAACACCCTTGAAACGGGTTATCAACATATCATTGATAATATACGTTTTAGTTTCTTGAGGTCCTCTTCCTATCAATTCGCGCTGGAACTTAATGAATGCCTCACTTATTTCAGCTTCAAGTCTTTTTTTTGTATTTATCATAATGCCTCCAATTATTTGACCAATTTATGGGATTTATCATAATGCCATGTTTGAGTTCTTGTCAATAACAGTTTGTAAAACTTTAGAAAAAAGAGAAATAGTTAGTATTTTAAAGAAAGAAAGCGATTTTGTATTTTAAATGGTTAAATATGGTCTGTGATGAACGTATATGGATGTTTTTGAAGATTTATATGAGTTTACAAACCTTTGGTGAGGGGCGTACAATTACGTCAAGAAAAACAATTTGATATCGGCCAAATCTCAAGTGATTGAGAACGGAGGACCCACTATTTTTGGGGTTAATTCTGCATTTGCAGAAGGGATGAGATACTCTTTCGCCATCCTACCCGTCAGCTAACTTCGTCGGCTAAAGCGAAGGAGGTCATAAGACCACCTTGATTTCGGGAGGCTCTTTTGTTGTGTCAAAGCAAAAGGGCAACCTGACATTTCCGTAGGTCTTTTTATTATGCCTATAATTGAAAAGGTTTCTTGGAAGGCGGATCGCAAAGTAAGCTTTATGGCTTGCTGGGCGTTAAGTAGACCAATGATTTCTTTTCTCCATCTATATGTTTGCTTCTGCATATCTTTCTTTTTCTGATGCGTCAAAGCTCTTGACGCTGTAGGGATAGAGATTTATTTGGGCAGGGCAGCTGTACTGGAGGAAAGTAAGCATTGGTCTATTTTTTTTATGCCTTAACTGACGTTTTCCCCTCCCAGGGAAAAGTCAAAGTGTTTAAAAATCGAAAGAGGGTGCCCTATTTCATTCAAAGAAATGGGATGTAAACGATTGAAACGGTTTTAGGCTTTTAGCAAAACTTCTAGATTAAGATACTTACCTTTTAAGGAGGTGGATGGGAATAAAGGTTGTTAATAGTTGTGTGGGAGGAGTGATACAAAATGGATGTGATAGCAATTTTACTAATGGTTACACCGTTTATTCTCTTTTTAGGGTTCATTCATTTTTGTAATAAAGTCATAGCAAAAGAGGGTGAGTAGCGAAATGTTACTAATGATCATCGTCGGAGCGGTTACGCTGTATTTAATACATGCCTTAATATATCCGAAAAAATACTAATGGTGACTATCGGAGGAATTGCAAATGGATCTATTACAAATCGTTGTGGTATTGGCAATTGCGGTTATATTAGCCGTGCCATTGGCAAAGTATTTAACGAGTGTTTATTCCCTTGAAATAACGAAACAAGATCGCGTATTTGGAAGGATGGAACGATATATCTTTAAACTGTCTGGAATGAAGACGCATGATATGACATGGCAGCAGTACGCCAAGTCCCTGTTATTGAGTAATTTAGTGATGTTCTTTATCTCTTATTTGATTCTTCGTTTCCAAGGGGAGTTACCAGGCAACCCCAGTGATGTAGACAGCATGGAGCCATTGCTGGCATTCAATACTGCTGCAAGCTTTCTTACGAATACCAATTTACAACATTATAGCGGGGAATCGGGCCTGTCATATTTATCTCAAATGGCAGTTATCATATTCTTGATGTTCACGACCCCCGCTACAGGCCTTTCATTATGTATGGCTTTCTTTAGAGGGTTGACGGGTCAGAGGAGTCTAGGAAACTTCTATGTGGATTTGATCCGTACGATTACTCGAGTGCTGCTTCCCTTATCGATTTTGATTGGTTTAATCCTTGTGTCCCAGGGGGTTCCGCAAACTTTCGGCCCTACTGCAGTAGCTGAAACATTAGAAGGAGCGACCCAACATATAGCAAGGGGACCTGTAGCGGCACTGGAATCGATTAAGCACATAGGTACAAACGGAGGAGGGTTCTTTGGGGTTAACTCAGCCCATCCATTTGAAAATCCTAATGGATTTACGAATGCATTAGAAATATTATCCATATTCCTTATACCTGCTGCCCTCCCGTTGACGTTTGGAAATATGGCGAGAAATAAGAAGCAAGGCTGGATCTTATTTTCAGCGATGGGACTCATGCTACTTCTCTTCTTGGGCATGACTTATTTCAATGAAAAAAATGGTAATCCAGCTTTAGAACAAATTGGCCTTTCACAAGAGAATGGGAGTATGGAAGGGAAGGAGGTTCGTTTCGGGGTAGCTCAGAGTGCATTATTCACTAGCATCACTACAGCTGCCACTACAGGGTCGGTAAATAATATGCATGATACTCTAACGCCTCTGGGAAGTATAGCTCCACTCGCAATGATGATGTTGAATTGTGTATTTGGCGGAGAAGGTGTGGGGACAATCAATATTCTCATGTATTCAATAATGGCTGTATTTCTTGCCGGCCTTATGGTGGGACGTACACCTGAGTTTTTGGGTAAGAAGATTGAAGGGCAGGAGATGAAATTAATAGCTATAGCCATTCTTCTCCACCCATTGATCATATTAGTTCCATCTGCCATCGCGTTAGCGACACAAATGGGATCAGCAGCTATTTCAAATCCTTGCTTTCACGGTATTTCTCAAGTAGTTTATGAGTTTACCTCTTCTGCTGCCAATAATGGTTCCGGTTTTGAAGGCTTAGGTGACAATACACCTTTTTGGAATATTTCCACCGGTTTAGTCATGTTGTTCGGCCGTTACTTTTCCATGTTCGCAATGATCGCCGTCGCAGGATCATTACTGGTAAAGACACGTGTTCCTGAAACGATGGGAACCTTCAAAACAGATAATGGTACCTTCCTTGTCATTCTATTAGCAACGGTTTTAATTATTGGAGCTTTGACTTTCTTTCCCATAATGGCACTTGGACCAATTGCTGAATGGCTTACGATTAGATAAATGTTGAAAAGGGGCATTCAAAATGAGTACAGAGCGAATAGCAAATTTAAATAAGAACATTATTTATGAGGCAGGTAAAGATGCACTCAAAAAATTGAATCCAAAAGTCATGGCTCGTAATCCAGTCATGTTTGTTGTTGAAGTGGGCTTTGTCATTACCTTAATTCTGTCTATTTTCCCTGAAATTTTTGGTGGAATAGCTGACAGGGGGTATAACTTTGCAGTAACCATCATTTTATTTGTAACGATCATTTTCGCTAATTTTGCGGAAGCTCTTGCTGAGGGACGCGGAAAAGCACAGGCTAATAGCCTGAAAAAGACAAAGCAGGATACAAAAGCAAGGTTAATCCAGAAAGATGGTTCCATAAAAATAATCGATGCCTTGCATTTACGTAAAGGCGATATTGTTTTTGTGGAGGCAAACGATTTAATACCAACCGATGGAGAAATCATCGAAGGAGTGGCTGCCATAGATGAATCAGCGATCACGGGTGAATCAGCTTCCGTAATAAAAGAACCTGGTGGAGATTTCAGTTCAGTAACAGGCGGTACAAAAGTTATCAGTGATTATATCAAAGTTAAAGTCAGTGCAGATCCTGGGGAATCTTTTCTTGATCGGATGATTAATTTGGTGGAAGGAGCTAAAAGGCAAAAAACACCGAATGAAATCGCATTGGGTACACTATTGGTCAGCTTGACCATTATCTTTTTGCTTGTATGTACGACGCTTGTGCCAATTGCGTCATATATACACGTTACCTTGCCCATCACTACACTTGTAGCTTTACTAGTTTGCTTGATCCCCACAACGATAGGCGGTTTGCTCTCAGCCATAGGAATAGCGGGGATGGATAGGGTAACACAATTCAATGTTATTGCGAAGTCTGGAAAATCGGTGGAAGCGGCTGGTGATATCAATACGATCATCCTTGATAAAACAGGAACGATAACACATGGTAACCGCATGGCCTCTGCCTTAATACCGGCTAGTGGTATAAGTCAGGAGGAGCTTACCCAATGTTCCGTATATTCATCTTTACATGATGATACCCCTGAGGGCCGTTCCGTTGTGGAATTCGCCAAAAAAAACGGTTTGCCTGAAAATGTGCTGAATAAAACCGATTCGGTAGGAATTGAATTTACAGCTGAAACGAGAATGAGCGGAACTGATTTTCCTGATGGGAAAAGGATTCGAAAAGGTGCGGTTGATACGATCATGAAATATATAGTGCAACAAGGGGGAGAAGTGCCAGCCGGTTTAAAAAATACTTGTGATGAGGTGGCCAAAAAAGGCGGTACCCCACTGGTTGTAACAGAGGGAAACCGTATACTTGGCACAATCTACTTGAAAGATACAGTGAAACCAGGCATGAAGGAACGATTTGATGAGTTAAGGAAAATGGGGATTAAAAGCATAATGTGCACGGGGGATAACCCTTTAACCGCTGCAACTATTGCAAAAGAAGCAGGTGTCGATGATTTTATCGCCGAGGCTAAGCCGGAGGATAAAATCTCCGTCATCAAGCGGGAACAAGCGGAGGGCAAGCTTGTTGCTATGACTGGAGATGGCACAAACGATGCTCCTGCATTGGCACAGGCAGATGTAGGGTTGGCGATGAATACAGGAACGAATGCGGCGAAGGAAGCCGCTAATATGGTGGATTTAGATTCAGATCCCACAAAAATCATTGAAGTAGTATCAATTGGGAAACAGTTGCTTATGACCCGGGGGGCACTGACAACCTTTAGCATTGCAAATGATGTAGCTAAATATTTTGCGATAATCCCAGCCATGTTCATGTTGGCGATACCTCAAATGAAAGCCCTGAACATTATGGGTTTAGCAACACCACAAAGTGCCATATTATCAGCTTTAATATTTAACGCCATTATCATTCCATTGCTAATACCATTGGCCATGAAAGGGGTTAAATATGTTCCTATGAGCGCTACAAGATTGTTGAAGAGGAATTTGGCCCTTTATGGAGTAGGAGGAGTGTTAGTTCCTTTCGTTGGAATTAAAGTGATTGATTTACTTCTTGTCGTATTAAGAGTGGTTTGAAAATATAAATTAAGGGTGGAAATCCATGTTAAAAAACTTACGTTTGGTTATTGTGCTTTTTCTTATATGTGGAGTGGCCTATCCGGTGCTGATGACAGGCCTGGCACAGTTGACGATGCCCGCAAAAGCAGAGGGCAGTTTAATTAAGAATGAATCGGGAGAAATGATTGGTTCGGAATTGATCGGCCAATCCTTTATAGATCCTCGGTACTTTCAAGGTCGTGTTTCATCTATTGAATATGATGCAGCTAATTCAGGTACGTTAAACTACTCTCCTTCAAATGAGGAGCTCATTGATCGGACAAAAAAGGATATTTTAAAATTTTTAGAAGAAAACCCTACTGTCGATAAAGCAGACATACCATCTGATTTAATGACAAATTCGGGGTCTGGGCTTGATCCCAATATTTCTCCTGATGGTGCCAAGGTACAGGTTCCTCGTATTGCTCTTGAAAGGGAATTGTCTGAAAAAAAGGTATATCTTCTTGTGGAAAAGTATACGAGCAGCCGATCGTTTGGACTTTTTGGAGAACCTCGAATTAATGTTTTGGAGTTAAATATGGCCTTGGACGAATTAAAATAAATTTGTTATAGAGAGAGATTTTCTCTCCGATTGCAATAGAACTAATAAGGAGGTGGGATTATGTCGGAACAATTTCGAAGAAAAACATCGGATGAAATTCTAGAGTCGATTTCCAATATCCAAAGGGGAAGGCTAAAAATCATACTTGGAGCCGTGAGCGGTTCGGGGAAGACCTACCATTTGCTTCTTGAAGGAAATGAATTGAAAAAACGAGGGATTGACGTTGTTGTCGGAATAGTCAGCAAGCCCTGTAGTCCTAAAACGCTTAAACAATTAGGCAGTCTCGAACTTATACCTGCTATAGAATGGGAACAAAACGGACACGGAGAGCAGGATCTTGATTTGGAGGGTATTTACAAGCGGAATCCAGAGGTGGTTTTAGTTGATCGATTAGCACATGAAAATCATCGTCATGCAAAAAATCCAACTAGATTGGACGACGTTAAAGAATTAATTAAAAATGAAATCAGTGTCATAACGACCATAAATATTTATGAGTTGAAAGGGGTTAAGGAAGTTGCCGAACAATTACTGAAACTTCCCTTTCACTTACAAGTTACAGTGCCCGAAGATACTCTGACAAATGCTGATGAAGTACGTCTTTTGGACGTCACCCCTGAAGCCATTTTAAAACGACTGCAAAAAGGGGAAATCGAGAAAAAAGACGAAGGGTTGTTACAGTTTTACAACAATGGTAATCTCGCCACTCTTAGGGAATTGTCGCTTCGATATTTAGCTGAAGAAGTTGAAGAGAATCTGACTGAACAAAGGGAACAAGAAGGTTTATTGGGTCCTTCAGGTGCAACGGAGCGAATCTTGGTCTGTGCGCAATACCATTTGAATGGCTCCATATTAATAAGACGAGGAGATCAAATTGCCAAGCGTTTGGGCGGTGAGTTCATAATAGCTACCTTTATCTCAAAAACAAGAAAACTCTCAAAAGAGGAAGAAATCTTTAAAAGGTCCATGCAAAAACTGATCACTAAATTAAAGGGAACGTTTATTGAGATAATAATGAAGGAAGACGAAATAGCAGATGAAATAGTCGGATTTTCCATGCAGCATCAAATAACCCGAATTATCCTTGGCCAATCCAAAAAGTCAGCTTGGGAGGAGATGATCAACGGTTCCATTATCAATAAAATATTGAGAAAATCGAAGAACATTGATGTATTTATTGTAGCAGACAGGGGTAAAGCATTTGGTGAAAGAATCATCCCTGCAATGAAGACGGAAAAAAGGAGTGGAAATCCATATCACAGACTCACAGCTGATGAATTGCACGAAAAAGTCGAAGGGGTGAAGAGAGGGACATTTAAGATTTATATCGGGGCTGCTCCTGGTGTTGGAAAAACATATACGATGCTAAGGGAGGCAAACCACTTAAAAGAAAATGGACTTGATGTGGTAATTGGATTACTGGAGACACATGGGCGAAAAGAAACAGCCTCCCAAGTGGGGAATTTAGAAATCGTGCCTAGAAAGCTCATTCCATATAAAAACGTATTATTGGAGGAAATGGATCTTGATGCCATTATGATACGAAATCCTGAGGTGGTCCTGATAGATGAATTAGCACATACGAACGTACCAGGAATCAAAAATCGAAAAAGATATCAAGATGTAATGACCATTTTGAACTCCGGAATTTCGGTAATTTCCACAATGAATATTCAACATATAGAAAGTTTGAATGATAGTGTAAAGCAAATAACAGGTGTTTCAGTTAGAGAAACAGTACCTGACAGCATTCTACAACTAGCGGATGAACTTGAGTTGATCGATATCTCCCCTAAAGCGCTCCGGCAAAGGATGGTAGAGGGGGATATCTATGCCAAGGATAAAGTGGAACAGTCACTTAGCCATTTCTTCAAGACACAAAACCTTATAGCTCTTAGAGAACTTGCACTCCGTGAATTGGCGGATGAAGTGGATGACAGGTTAGAGTCATTGAAACGTAAGGAAGGAGTAAGGGGGCCATGGAGAGAAAATGAAGTGATTTTTGTCAGCGTCAATCTACGAGCGGATTCAGAGCGACTAATTAGAAGAGGGTTCCGCATAGCCTATCGTCTTAAAGCAAATTGGTTTGTTATATTCGTAAAATATCAAAAAGAGCTGCGGACTGATGAAGAGCTGATACTTGATAAACTCGTAAGCCTTACACATCGATTAGGAGGCCATTTTGTATTGCATACAACCAGGAATAAACGTTCAGTGGTCAATGATATCAAGAAGCAACTACATGACAAAAAAGCTACACAAATTATTTTATCGCAAGCAGCAAGAACGAGATGGCAAGAAATGAAGGGAGGGTCCATTGTTGTTCGTCTTTTAAGGGAAGCTAGACACCTTGATGTTTTGATTGTAGCTGATTAAATTACACGGCAGGTATTTTTTTTGAAAAGATCATGTGGAGTTCAGGGATGCTTTGTCTGTGTAAATTAGGTAAAATATGGTATAGTTAATTACAGATTTTTCATTATAGTATAAATATAGGGGGTTGCAAATGATGATCACTTTTCCAAAACCTGATGTTGAGCAGTTTCTACGGACTTTTTCCATTGGTAATTTTGCGGTTAGTCCAGATGAAAAACAGCTTGTATTCAGCACGAATTTAAGCGGAAAGTATAATCTATGGGCAATGGATTTACCAAATTCCTTTCCATATCCACTTACATCCATTGATCAAAGCTGCCAAGAGCTGCTATATGATAAGGAGAGCAGGTTTATCATTGCTGGTTTTGATCATGACGGTAATGAAAATACTCAGTTTTACGGGATTCCTTTGAAGGGCGGGACAATGAAGGAAATTGCTCATCATGAGAATACCCGAAATTTTATGCCGATTATATCCAATGACAGCAAAAAACTCTATTATACGACCTCGAGAGGAAATCCTTCCTATTTGAATGCTTATTGTATAGATTTAGAATCAGGTCGTGAAACCGAGGTTCTTGAAGGTGATGATGCAGCAACGTATTTATTTGGCATTAGTCCGGATGAAGAAACCTTACTATACTATAAACACTTTGCTAATACATATACACTTCTTTATGCGAAACGCGGGAACGAAAATATCCTGCTTACGCCGCCTACTGAGAAACAACACACAGTTAGTGACGGTGTTTTTGTTACAGATTCAATGATATATTTATTGACTGATTATGATTCGGACTTTACCTATTTGGCATCATACAACCTTGAAACAAACCATTTCAGTAAAGTTAAAGAATTGGAGAATGAGAGTTTTAGTGTCTTGAAATATAGTAAAGAGAATCAACTATTATATGTAACCAGTCAAAAGGGTGTAGAGGATCGATTATATGAATTCAATCTGCAAAATGAAGAATGGAGAAATATCCCTGTGCCGTGCAGCGTTATTAATAAACTTGAGGTTGCTGCAACAGGAGCGCTTTACTTATTTGGCATGAGCGCAACCAAGCCACATAATATTTATAAAAAAACAGGTGACGAGTGGGTATCATTAACTAAATATACTGTTCCTGGGGTCGACTCAAATGAATTGGTTGAACCGGACATTATTAAGTACCGTACATTTGATGGCTTGGAAATTGAATCGTTATTTTTTAGGTCAAAAAAGGAAAATGATAATGGTGAAGTCATTTTTTGGCCCCATGGAGGACCTCAAGCGGCAGAACGAAAATCTTTCAGAGCATCTTTTCAATTTTTCCTGAATCAAGGCTACAGTATTTTTGCTCCAAACTTTCGCGGTTCTACTGGTTATGGTTTGGAATTCAAGAAAATGGTAGAAGGAGATTGGGGAAATGGACCACGCCTTGATAATGTAGCCGGCCTTGATTGGCTCATTAACCAAGGGCATGTACAAAAAGGTAACATTCTATTGATGGGCGGAAGCTTCGGAGGGTATATGGCACTTCTGCTACACGGACGACATGCGGATTATTTTAAGGCGGTTGTCGATATTTTCGGCCCATCCAACCTATTCTCATTCATCAATTCCGTTCCAGAAGACTGGAAGCCAGTTATGGATCAATGGGTAGGGAACCCTGAAAAAGATAAGGAAAAACTAATCGAGTACTCACCCATCACCTATTTAGACTCCATGACAAAACCAATGCTTGTCATTCAAGGAGCCAACGATCCCCGTGTCGTCAAGGAGGAATCAAATCAAATCGTTCAAGCATTGAAGGAAAAAGGAAGAGATGTTGATTATATGCTTTTAGAAGATGAAGGGCATGGATTTTCCAAAAAAGAAAATGAAATTGCCGTTTATCGAAAAATCCTATCATTCTTAAATCAATTCGTGGGAGTAACAGAAAAAGCATAACACGCATCAATCATTCAAGGCATTTACAATATTAAAAAACCCTGCCATTCACGGTCAATGTGACGTAGCAGGGTTTTTCATGTTGGAAAGCTGGATGTTATTGTGGGTTTTCCGGTTTGGGAGTTAGTAAATAGGACTTCCTGATATGTCGTTTTTAGGGGTTCAGCCGAGATACATGTAAAAATGGATAATAGGCATATACAAAAAAATTAAAGAAACACGAATTTTTGAGGCTAAGATATTTTTTGGAAGTAAAAACCTTGATTATTCTGCTT
>NZ_JBHXAS010000083.1:0-22032 GCF_042727425.1 Peribacillus sp. NPDC060253 | reverse complement strand
TAAATGGTTTTTGTCCCTAAATAGAAATATAATTTAGTAGATTAATGATACGTAAGTATGAAAAGGTGGAGTTTTATTGGATATTTTATGGTGGGGATTAACGATCGTCTTATTTGCTTTAAGTTTTATAGGAATTGTCTATCCTATTATTCCCTCGGTTGTTGCCCTTTGGGGAGGATTTGCAGTTTATCAATTCCTCATTAATTCTGATGAGTTATCCTTATGGTTCTGGATCAGTATGGTTGTGTTGAGCGGTGTTTTAATCGCGGCCGACATTATCGCAAATAGTTATTTTGTTAAAAAGTATGGTGGATCGAAAACATCCGAGACAATAGCAGCTATTGCCACGATTGTTGGTTCATTTGTCTTACCTCCTTTTGGAATTATTCTTGTACCGTTTGTATCAGTCCTCGTTACGGAATTAATCATTCAAAAAGATATAATGAAGGCTACTAAAGTTGGGTTTGCAACTATCATCGGTTTTTTAGGCGGCAGTTTAGCCAAAGTATTAATTCAATTATTGATGATTGTTTGGTTTATTTTAGCGGTAATTTTTTAATTATTTGTCAACGGCCACAATAAGAAAAAGCTGACTTTCAACAGTCAGCTTTTTCTATTCAATTTAAGTTTAAGCCATTAGCTCTTGTTCCAAGTTTATCTTTTTGTATTTGCCTTCTTCTCTAAGAACTTCATTTTGGGTTAGTGTCCTTGGTAAAGTCTGAAGTATCGTATATTTGATTGTATGTATTCGTTGCTCATTTTTTTTATTATTTCCGTGACCATTAATTGAGTATTCTTTCCACCTTAGCAAACCCTCTTTTCCGAAGTCGGACAGTTTAGTTCACGGGATCAAATCCCACGCACCCGTACGTCCTAGCCTGGCTACTGATATAATATTCTTCAACTATCCTGCCCCGATCCATAAGAAAAAGAGCTGCCAAAGCAACTCTCTTATTGAAGTAAAGCACCTGTTAATTGAAGAAAGATCAAGTATTATCTAAAACTTAAACACTAAATATCACTGTTCCTAAAATCATATATACAAAAGGAAATATTAATAAAACCGAATTTACAATGATAGCACTAAGGGTCCAAATCTATGAGCATAACATTGACGGTTTCTGTTAATGCATCATATATAGCAAGAAATTGTTCTCGATTAAACTGCTTCAAGTTTGGTTGGATAAAAACATCGTAATTATGGTCTGCTGAATCGAAATGACTGCTATGAACAAATTGTTGGATGAGCAGGTCATAATACTTAGCTACGCAATCGTTCTCTGTAGCCTACTTCAACAATAATTCTCTTTCCTCTTTATCTAGTATATGTTGTTCATTAAAACCTTTCTTCAGAAGTATGTTCAGTCCAGTGTATTTCTTTAGACAAGTAATCGATATGCTATTCCATGTTTTCTCTTAAAAATTGAGCACGAACTTTGAACTTCATTTTCTAATTGTTTATTTATCAAGCTTTCTAAGACAACTCCTCTTTTTCTGGGTCTTGTCTTATTGGATATCAGTTTAATTTCTCACTCAAAAGTCAGCTCCAGAGAGATTCTCCAAGAAGGCTTCTTTTTCTTGTTTTAGTTTAAAGTCGGGTCTCCATTTTCTTAGAGTACATTAATTTATTAGCATTTTATCTAATTCACGAACTTTATCATATGACTCCAATAGTTGTTCAGGTATTAATGTTCTCCCATAATCCCAAGCATTCGTTTCTATTTCAGATTTTAGCTTTTCTTTTTCTTCTTCGTGACCATACATTAAAATCCTTAAATCATGTTTGTTTTTCTTAAAATCTAAATAATAACCAAGCATACGATAAAGAATAATTTTAACAAAGTCTTCCTCTGTCTCTTTAATTCTAATTTTCCCTTTATAACCGCTAACTTGAAGGTAATTGAATTTTATAGTATTGGTCGATACGTTATAACTCATAGGTGCACTTAGATTATTGTCAAATTCATAAATAATATCCAATTTGTGCTCATTTAATGTGTTATTAATTATCTTTTCGATATCGCTTATATAAAGCATTTAACTATCACTTCCCTTTTAAAGACTTACTTCATTATAGTGTTAGATTAAGTTATTCTTCCTTTATCAATATAATAAACTGTTGAGATATTAAAATCACACTGTTAAAAATAAAGGAAATATTTACTATATAATACTGAAGTGGAGTGTAAGTCCTACGAAAAGTGTGATTAATCCCCTAAAAGGAAAGAAATTTGCTTTTAATTACTCTTCCATACTTTCCTCCTACTATTTATTTCACTTTAAAACTTTCTATCATTGGTTGTAATTCTTCATGATATTGTTCTACCATCATATCAAGTGAAGGCATTGTATTATACTTTTCAAGCCAAGAAACGTAATGAAGTGCTACATTATACGCAAAATCAAAGTAGGGGACAGGTTCGTTGTAACCACTCTCTCTGTGAGCTGAAAATTTATCTCTGAAGTCTTTCATCGTTTGCCAATATTTTGCATAGTCTTTATGCGTCATGTTCAGAGCTTCCAAGAAGTATTCCCGTGCATAGTATTTGGTAGTAAAGGTAACCCAACACATTATAGTAAAGTGTATTTTACCGAAGAATATGATTATGTACCTTTTAAAGAAAAGCCAAAAAGATGGTATTCTTTTTAACCTCCATCTATAGCTGAATAAGCAAGAGGCTTAACCCACAGTTCTTTGAAATATTAATTATTTCAAATTATTGTCCTGTAATACGTTTTACTCCTTTTCTCTATCCGCCAGTAAATAAAACAAAACGAACTATAACTTTAAAAGCAAAAAAAGACCCAAACCCCTGTTATATCAAGGATTTGAGTCTTTGGTAGTTGATGACCTGTGAGGGATTCGAACCCACGACCCCTTCCTTGTCAAAGAAGTGCCTCAAGACATGATCCCTACCCAAGTTTTCACGGCAGTCGCTAAAATCAGTATGGCGAGTATGACTTGCAGGACTTTTACATTCATTTTTTTTCCGGCCATCACCCCAAGCGGGGATGCTATTAAACTAGCAATAATCATGATCAATGCCGGGTAGTAATCGACTTGTCCTGTTGAGATTTTTCCTACTGTTGCGCCAATCGATGAAATGAAAGTGATTGCTAGTGAAGATGCGATCGTCACTCTGGTTGGAATTCTTAAAACGATAAGCATGATGGGAACTAATAAAAAGCTCCCTCCGGCTCCAACAATACCAGCACCTATTCCAACGATCAAGGCTAGGATGGCCGCAAGCCATTTGTTAAAGGTCACTAATTCCAATGGAATGTCATCTATTCCTTTCTTCGGAATGAACATCATGACAGCCGCGATCAAAGCCAAAATGCCATAGACGATATTGACTCCATTTTCCGTCATCGATTGTGATCCTAAACTTCCGACCACGCTTCCGATTAAAACACTGATTCCCATATAGAGAATGAGCGTTTTATTTAAATGTCCGCTCTTACGATAGCTCCATACACCTCCGATGGAAGCAAATAAAACTTGTACGGCACTTATACCTGTCACATCATGGGCACTAAATGCTACTAGCCCGAAGAGTGGCGGGATAAACAGAAGCATTGGATAATTTATTATCGAGCCGCCGATGCCGAGCATTCCAGAAACGTACGAACCTATAAATCCAATCAAAAAGATGGTAATGATAAAAGTAATATCCATTTTAAGTGTCTCCTTTAAAAGAAGGGCACCCAAATAGGTCCCCTCTCCTTATCAGCCTTTTCTAATCCAAAATTTTAGTATATCATTTTCTACTGTCGTTTCCACTAGTTCGTGGCCGCCGGATTTTGACCAAGCCGCTAAGTCGGCTTTAGCTCCTTTATCCGTCACATGTATTTCCAGCACTTGCCCTGTTTGCAGATCATTCATCGCTTTTTTCGTTTTTACTATCGGCATTGGACAAGCAAGTCCCTTTGCATCTAACACTTTATCTGAATTCATATGACAACTCTCCTATTTTCTTGATTTCATGTTTTTATTAAGCTTAACGAACCGCACAACGATTTGGTCCGATCTCCATTTCGCGCTGTTTTTCAACATCAGGTTCGATTTTCCCCAAATTCGTTTCACGGATTTCTTGATAAGCGTTTGGTTGAGGTGGTAAATTACCTGTTACCAGCTCTCTGAATTCCGCTTCATCCTCAATGTTCAATCCATGATTTTCAACAAACAACGTTCCCAATTTTTTAGCGACACTTCCGTCTTCATTCAATTCAGCAATAATCATGAAATGTGATGGCAATACGATTAACTCATCTGATAATTCTCTATAGCGTGAATAAAGTGTTTCTCTCAAGTCCCCTACCCAATCTTCAGCCAATCCGGCTAAGTCCGGTCTGCCGATGGAATCGATGAATAAAATATCTCCAGAAAGCAAGTATTTACCATCGACCACAAATGATGTGGAACCAATGGTATGGCCTGGGGAGTATAATGAATGGATATCAATCGCTGTATGACCAATGGTTAGCACTTTGCCGCTTGCTAATGGCTGATATTCAAAAGTTACCTCCGTTGCATCTTTTGGCGGCAACCAGTATGTTGCATTCGTTCTTTCCGCTATTCGTCTTCCTCCTGAAATATGGTCCGCATGTAGGTGTGTATCAAGAACATGTATGATTTTCACTCCGATACGATCGGCAAAATCAATGTAGGCATCAATCATCCTTGTTGAGTCAATAACGGCTGCTTCACCATTGGATATGACCATGTAAGACAAACAGCCTTTACCAAGCCGGACAAATTGATAGATTTCGCCGCCATCAGTCAAATCACCGATTTTCACTGGTTCCAAATGCTCGCTCCATGCTTTCATTCCGCCCTTTAAATATGAAACGTCCAGTCCTGCTTCAGATAACATCTCGGCCACCATAACAGATGAACCTTCTTTTGCACATACAACCAAGATTTCTTTATTGGTCGGAATTTGATCGATGATTTCTTCCACGCCATCCAGTAAATTAAAGTAAGGGACATTACGGAATATAAAATTCTCCCCTTCAATTTTCCAATCGGTAAAATCATTTTCATTTCGAACATCTAAAATGAATAAGTCCGTTTTATTGATTACTTTCTTTGATACTTCCGCGGCAGTCATTGAATTAAATGTCACCCTGCATACCCCCTGTAGTATTTTAAAATCCAAATTTTTTTCTATTCATTCACTGATATTTGTGTTGGACCGTTCCACTGGCTCATGCCAGGTACAACATTGATCACCTGTACAAAGCCTGTTGCCGTTAGTTTTCGTGCAGCAAGATCACTCCGGCTGCCAGTACGGCAAATGACAAATATCTCGGACTTTTTATCAAGCTCTCCCATACGTTGTTCCAATTCACCCATTGGAAAGGATTTAGCTGTTGGAATATGAGTAAAAGCATACTCTGCTGCTTCTCGAACATCCAAGATGATCGTGTTTTGATTTTCTTCGATTTTTTGAAGAAGTTCTTCATTTGAAATGACATTTTCATGCTGCTTCTCTTCTTGTTCTTCTCCACCTGCTTTCCGAAGATAATGTTTCAAAACAGAAGCTTCTTCAACTGTACCCAAATATTGATGACCTGTACTTTCTGCCCACGCTTTCATATCGGCGGTTGATCCTTTATCAGTCGCTTGAACTTCCAGCACTTCCCCTGCTTCCAGACCGTTCATGGCCTTTTTCGTTTTTACGATTGGCATTGGACAAGCTAAACCTTTGGCATCCAAAACGGAATTTGTCTTAATCATGTTATATCCTCCTTGTTTTTGAATAGGACTGGGGGTATTTTTGGATTTAAAAATTATTCTGTTGGACCTTCCCATTCATTCATTCCGCCCATCATGTTCATCACTTTATACCCATGTTCCTCAAGTAACTGGGCTGCTTTTGAACTTCTGCCCCCTGAACGGCAGACCATGATATATTCCTTTGATTTATCTAGATCCTGCATTTTAAATTCCATTAATCCCAATGGGATATGCATTGCATTCGGTATTTTCCCTGCCTTAACTTCATCTACCTCACGCACATCAATAATATGGATTGGGGTGTTTCCCTTCATTAATGCATGCACTTCATTCGGTAAAATTTCTTTCATGATTTTGTGATCCTCCTTTTTAATCGCGCCATGAACTCATGCCGCCTTTTACGTTGGTGACTTCTTTAAATCCGAGTTTTTTCAATGTCTTACTTGCACTGCTGCTCCTCATTCCACTTTGGCAAATTACAACCACTTCTTTATCTTTTGATAGTTCTTGTGCCCTCTTGTTAAGTTCATTTAAAGGAATATTTTTAAAGCCTCTAATGTGGTTGCCCCTATATTCATTAGGAGTGCGGACATCAATGAATTGCTTACTCCCTTTGTTATTCAACTCAGCTTTTAACTCGGTTGCAGTTATATTGCTTATACCCTTTGCCGGGAAAAAACGCTGATATAAAAACCAAACGATTACACCTAGTATGAAGATATTCACTATAGTTCCCATCTTGCTTCATCCCACCCTAACTTATATTTAAATAAATAAGTTTACATTTCCATCTTCTGCTTCCGCTAAATAAGCTGCGACACCTGCATACTCAATTCCATCCAATAATTCCTCTTGTTGCAAGCCCAATAAATCCATCGTCATTGTACAGGCAATCAGTTTCACTTCTTGTTCTTGAGCCAACTCGATTAAATTTGGCAGTGACATGGCGTTATGTTTTTTCATCACATGTTTGATCATTTTAGGTCCCATTCCAGCAAAGTTCATGTTGGATAGACCCATTTTATCAGAACCGCGTGGCATCATTTTTGCAAACATTTTTTCTAAAAATCCTTTTTTTAATGGTAGAGGCTCATCTTTCCTTAAGGCATTCAATCCCCAGAATGTATGGAAGATCGTCACTTCATGGTCATAAGCTGCCGCACCATTAGCAATGATATAAGCAGCCATTGCCTTATCATAATCACCACTAAATAAGATGATCGTTGTTTTTTTCTTTTCAGTCATATATGTTTTCCCTCCTGAATGGTTACCCATACGCCTCTATATACCGAGTGGGGTATATTTCATTTTAAAAAAATATTCTCTTCACATACTTTCCAAGACGGAATTAGTTACCGTAGCTTTATAACGTTTGCTTTCACATTCTTCAGATTCGGCCCATCTTTTACCTACTTTTAATGAGTAACTCAACGGCCTCCTTGACAAGATGTTCAGTGCCTTCGCCTTTCTCGATGCTTTCCCGAACGCATTGTTCAAGGTTGCTACTTACGATAACACCCATGGTCCTATCAATCGCACTACGTGCAGCAGACAACTGAGTGATGATTTCCCTGCAATCTTTTCCCTCTTCCATCATTCCAAGAACTCCCTTGATTTGTCCTTCCATTCGCTTCAATCGATTTATGACACTTTGATCATATTCCATATGCTGCCCTCCCATCTATTTACAAACACAATCACTGATCTCATAACTTGTTACCTTAATTCCTTTTCTCATTAAGAAACGCAGCCCCAAGTTCACTTCCAATTTATCTGAAGCAATTACATGAATGTTTTCATGTGGGATTTCTTCATTAAAACGCTTCAAATAGGCATAAGGGATATTCAAAACTTCTTTATCGCCTTGATCCCGTTTATGATTATAAGCCCTTATATCAATAATATAGAATCCTGTCTTTCATCCTTTTGACAAGGAATGTTCTTGACAGGTACATACCGTTTATACATAAATCGAACCAAAATAACGATAAATATTATAAACAATGAAAAAATCGCATCCACCACCTGTATCAATTCTAGAATTGTGAGCTTTATTCGTGAACTTGGGCATTTTACTCGTGAATTTGGGCATTTTACTCGTGAATTTGGGCATTTTACTCGTGAGTTGGCCACTTTACCCGTGAGTTTGAGCACTACTCGTGAACTTGGGCATTTCACTCGTGAATTTGAGCACTTTACTCGTGAGTTTGAGCATTTTACTTGTGAATTTGGGCATTTTACCCGTGAGTTTGAGCACTTTACTCGTGAATTTGAGCACTTTACTCGTGAGTTTGAGCACTTTACTCGTGAGTTTGAGTACTTTACTCGTGAATTTGAGCACTTTACTCGTGAGTTTGAGCACTACTCGTGAGTTTGAGTACTTTACTCGTGAGTTTGAGCACTTTACTCGTGAGTTGTGTTCATGAGTTCACTTTATACCTATGGGGGTATATTGTCAAGGCGTTTATTCTCACTTTTTATAAAAAGAAAAAGCCACCTAGTTTACGGCAGCTTCACTCTTTAATTCTTCAATTTTTTCAGCACGATAAGAGTTGTGGATAAAACCAGATGTTTTATGCCCCAATATCAACTATTGGTACGTATAGTAGATAGCACTTGAATAAGGGTTAACTCATCGATGTTATTTACAATAAGTCATTCAGCATGGCAAAACCAACCCGCAAAAAGTCCAGTAGAATAAAATCGGGTTATATTCGTAAAGCCAGCTTCTTCCGTGCGTATTTTTTTGCATTTGAACCGGAATTTCTCAATCAATAAAAAATACTTACCTTTATAATTGTTGCAGTATAATCGTCATTGTAATTGGATAACTTAATATGTAAATTGTTGCTTGAATGATCCATGTTTAAGATTACTAAGTCACCTTGCTCTAAAACAATAGTCTCTTTTTCATCTATACTCATTCTACTTTTTCCTTTGACACAATAAAAGGCGTCGGATCTTTTCGTAGTTTCCCTAATATCCAACACTTCAGTATGGATTCCTTGATTCATATGAATCGTGCTAAGGTCTCCTTCGCACCCTTCTGCTAACATCAAATTAAAGTCCGTAACCCTTCCAATACTTCGGGTTGTCCAGCCGCCATCAAACCGATCCTGTTCAAATGGCTTTAAATACACATGGTGCTTTCCTTCATGTTGCAGTGACATTTCACCATCAAGGCTCATGATGATTCTCTGAATGCCTGGAAGGTGGGTAAATGCGGATTCTTCTACCTCAATATCTGCGGTGCTTATCCGCCATTTGAAGTCACGCTTCGAGTAATCTCCATCTTCAGGATAAATAGCAAGTTGAGTTGTTTTACCACCTGACCAAAGACTAGTTATTTGTTCACTTTTTCTTATTACTTTTAGTAAATAGGACAATTATTTTCTCCCCTTTTATTATTACATTATTTCAGTTCAATTCAATTTCCACCAGAGTTTAGATCGAAATTGGTGTAATGTCAATAGGTTGGATACGGTAAACAGAGAGGCATAACAGAGGTTAGGTCCACTGGTCTCTGAATATCGTAGTAAACATTCACACGGGGGCTACATTTTCGAGTGGTGAATGTCCTCGCTTCTGGTTGTAAAAATATTGAATATACTCCAAAATCGCTTGCTTCACTTTCGGCATCTATCCATTTTTACTGTGAAACGACACAATACACACATTTTCAAAACCGTTGCAGAGGTGGATCATACCTCCTTGAAATTGAAGGGTTACGTTGTATTAAGAATCAGACAGAAAAACCATTGTGAATTACCTATGGAAAATTTTTAATTGGAATAAAAAAATCAATACCGAATTTTCTTGGTATAACAACCAAGATATTCGGTATTAACACTGTATTTTATTTTGACCATTTCGGGCTTTTGCACCAAACCACTTTTTTCATACCTTAATAACCCCGATAAACAAAGGCTAGTATTTATGAAATTCATTCCATAAATACTAGTGAAGAACAAATTATCATTTAAATAGATTAATACTTATAATGATAATTGGCATGGCAAAAACATCAATAAGAAATGCACCCACAATTGGAACGATTAAATACGCTTTACTTGAAGGTCCATATTTAGCGGTAATCGTTGACATATTGGCCATAGCATTTGGTGTAGCCCCTATACCGTGTCCGATAAACCCACCAACCATAACAGCCGCATCGTAGTTTTTGCCAAGGAAACGAAACATTATGAATATACTTAAAAGTATAATGAATATTACTTGTATCACCACAATTAAAATAATAGGTAAAGCAAGGTCAGCAACTTCCCATAGTTTTATACTCATTAAAGCCATTGATAAGAAAATCCCTAAAGTAATATCTCCAATAAAATTTATACTAGGCATTTCGATAATTTTTCCATTTATTTTATCTAAAATATTCCGAACTATTACAGCCACGATCATTGCTCCAACATAATTCGGTAAAACGTAACCTGTCTTCGCCGAAAATAACTCTCCTAAATATGAACCTAAAGCCATACAAAATGTTAGTATCAATACTTGTTTCATGAATGAAGCTACATTTATTTCTATTTTGTCTTCCATTTCTTTCTTTTCTTGAATTTCAATATCTTCTTTGCTTGGTGTTAATTTGTGTTTATTAATTAGGTACTTTACAGTGGGACCTCCAACTAATCCACCAAATACTAACCCTAAAGTAGCTGCTGCTATTCCAATTGCTTGGGCAGATTGAATTCCTAGCGATTCAATGGTTCCACCAAAAGCTGTAGCTGCACCAATACCCCCTTCCATTGAAATTGCTCCTGCCATCATACCAATCAACGGATCAATGCCGAAAACGGGCGCTAAAGAAATGCCAATTAAATTTTGAGCAAAGGCCAAAAACCCACATAATAACCAATATATTAATAATATTTTACCGCCTACTTTTACTAATTGAAAACTAGCACCTAATCCGACGGTGGTGAAAAATGTCAACATGAACAATCCCTGTAGTGTTGTATCCAATGAAATCGTTACGTTTAGAAAGGTTTTAAGACTTGTAGCGACTATTGCAAAAAGTAATCCTCCAACAACAGGAGCAGGGATACAAAAATGTTTAAATAATTTTACTTTCTTAACGATAATCCCACCTAGTGCTAAAAGCATTATCGCTAAAAAAATAGTTATTGTTTGATTAATCTCGATGGTCATATTATTATCTCCTGTCTACGCACATGAATACTTCATTTATTAGGTTTGCAGCTAGTTTTACAGTGCGATTATCATAATCTAATGATGGATTTACTTCACAGATATCAAATGAAATAGTTTTCTCATGTGAAATGATTTTGCGAATTAATTGTCTAACCATTTTTCCAGAGAGACCAAAGGAGGAAGGTGCACTAACACCAGGTGCTTCAGAAGCGCTGATAACATCCATACAAAGTGTTAATATAATAACATCATTTTGATTCATAAAATTTAGAATTTTCTCTTCGTTTTCATGAGAAATCTCGTTAACTAATTCTTCTTCCAATATCCAAGAACAACCAAGTGAAGTTGCAGTGTTAAATAATTTTTTTGTATTTCCATAACGTTGAATACCAATCGGCAAATAACTAGCATGATGATCATGATCTAATATTTGTTTAAACATCGTTCCAGAAGAGGTGATTTCCTCATAAGATCGTAAGTCAAAATGAGCATCAATGTTAAGAATGCCTATTTTAACATTGGGTCCAACACTCGACCTAATTCCAAGATAATGACCATAAAAGGTTTCATGTCCGCCCCCAAAAATAATAGGAAACATATTTTTGGTTAATATTTTTTCTACGTGACTTCCTAATTCAGCTTGTGCTGCTTCTAACTGTTGATTTTCACAAATGATATTTCCGAAATCAACTAGACCATCTGCTGATTGGCCGTGCCAAGATAAAGAAGATAAGGATTTACGTATTTCATTGGGAGCTTCTTTGCTTCCAAGTCTTCCTTTATTCCTCCGTACTCCTTCTTCAGAAGAGAACCCTATTATTCCACATGTATTTTTTGTTGATGTTATTTGATGATCCTTAACTATTTGATGAATTCTAAATTCATCTTTATCTATTAAACTATCTGTTCTGCCTTTCCATAAATCCATACTTGGTAACGCATACATTTATTTTTCCTCCCCATAAATAAAAATACTTCATATTTGCAATCGCCAATCAATTTCGGGCTGTACTATTTTAAAAGATCTGGTGCAATGGCTTGTCCTTTTTGCTTTCGTTAAACGTGGATAGGCTATTGACTTTTACGACCTGATGCCCTTTTGCACCCCCGCTTTCGCTGCACTGTAACCCCCAGTCCAGCAATGTATCCCATTATGATGTATATCTATATTCCCTCCAGTCTGTCTAATGGTTTTACTATATTTTTAATTAAGCAAGTTTCATGCCAGGTTCATCTCCATAAGAACAGTGGGAAATTAAGATATTTTCAAAATAAAAAGCAGGCGAAAATTGCCGCTCGGCAATTTCCGCCTACTTTTCTTCCCGATATTTCTTCAACTTGTCTCGCAATGTCCTCTCCCCGATGCCAATTGTTTGGGCTGTCCTCCTTTGATGACCGTTAAAAGCGGCAAGATTATGAAGAATCACTCTTTTTTCGATTTCTTCAAGCGGTTCGCCGACATAAACTGGGATTAAGGTGTTACCAAAAAATGCGCGCGAGCTTTTTTGGATATCGGAGGGTAAATCAGCTTTCTGTATATAAGACTCATTCGTAAGCGCAATGGCTCTTTCAATCAAATTCTGCAATTCACGAATATTTCCTGGGAAGTCATATTGCTGTAAAAGCTGCAACGCTTCATGGGAAATTCCTTCTACAGGTTTTCCCATTCGATCACCGATTTTTGCAATGAAAAATTCCAACAACAAAGGAATGTCTTCTTTTCGTTCACGTAAAGACGGAAGGTGAATCGGAATCACATTCAATCTGTAATATAAATCTTCACGAAATCGATTTTCTTTTACTTCTTTAACCAAGTCTCTGTTTGTCGCAGCAATAATACGGACATCGATGCTGACTTCTTCTACCCCTCCAACGGGCATTACCTTTCTCTCTTGTAGAACACGCAAAATTTTCCCCTGCAGCGCCAAATCCATCTCACCGATTTCGTCAAGAAAGATTGTTCCTCCTTCCGCCAACACAAAAAGTCCATATTTCCGCTGGGACGCACCTGTAAATGCGCCCTTTTCGTATCCAAATAATTCTGATTCCAACAGGTGAGTCGGAATGGCCGCACAATTAATAGCCTGAAACTTTTTGTTTCTGCGCTTGCTTTGATTATGGATTGTTCTGGCGACGACTTCTTTACCGGTTCCACTTTCCCCTTCTATGAGAATGTTAGAATCGATATCCTTCACTTTATCGATTAAGGAGAATATATTGCGCATTGCTAAACTTTCACCTATAAGGCCATTCACACCTGCCACCTTCTCCAATTCTTCATTCAGCCATTTCACTTTGGATTGAAGCGTATATACTTCTTCTGCTTTTTGCATCAGCACTTCCAATTCATCAATATGAAGTGGCTTTGTCGCATATGTAAATGCTCCCTTACGCATGGCTTCTACGGAAGATGGAATGGTACCGTATGCTGTCATCATAATGACAACCGTCGAGGGGGAGAGGCGTTTGATTTCTTCTAACACTTCCATCCCATTGTATCCCCCGATTTTTAAATCCAGCAAAACGATGGCGATTTCAGCTCTTTCTAGAAGAGGGAGCGCTTCGCGTGGGTCTGTAAACGAATAAACGTGATACTGGTCTTCCAATGCAAACGTAAGTGACTGACAAATGGTTGGCTCATCATCAATAATCATGATATGGTGCATCGTATTCACCCTTTCTGTTTTAATGCTGTAAACAAATGGTCACTACAGTTCCCTTTCCTTCTTCACTTCTTGTCTCAATAGTACCATCGTTTTCTTTGACAAGTTTATACGAAATTGAAAGCCCAAGCCCGACCCCGTTTGGTTTTCTGGTGTAAAACGGTTCAAAGATCTTATCAATGTCTTCTTCCGAAATGCCGATTCCTTCATCCTCGATTTCAACGACAGTGAATATGTCCCGATAATATGTCCGAAATATAAGGGTTCCCCCTTGATTGGACGCTTGAATGGCATTGAGAATGACGTTCACCAGCACTTGTTTGATCTGCTGTGTATCTGCAGTTGTCAGAATGTCACCAGCGAACTCATGAACAATACGCATGTTTTTTTCTTTGATTTTCGGCTTAAGCAATAGCTCTATCCCTTTCATGGTCTCATTCACAGAAAAAGTGACAGGCTCTGATTTTTTAGGGCGAGAATAATCGAGCAAATCGTTAATTAATGTATTAAGTCGGGTAATTTCACTTGTAACCTGTTCGGAAAAGAACGTACGGAAATCTGCGCTTGCAAATTTTTTCGGCAGCAATTGGGTATAGGTAAGGATGGACATTAACGGGTTTCGTATTTCATGAGCGATACCTGCCACGAGTTGTCCCAATGAACGCAATCGGTCATCCTGAGCCACTTTTCTCTCAAGCTGTTTTTGTTCCGTAATATCGAAAAAGTTCAACACCGCACCTACACTTTCTCCCCCAATAGTCTGAATTGGATACACGCTGTAAGTAATATGCCTTTTTTTGCTCGCAAACTGAGACCACACCGTTTCCTTTTGTAAGAAGACCCTCTTTTTCTCTAACGCAGCTCTAATCTCCTTTTCTGGGATGAAAGAGACAATGGGCAGATCCTGAAAAGGTTTTCTAACAACACTGCTATCCAACTCCAAATATTCCATGGCCCTAACATTAATCATTGATACAAGACCTTGCTGATTCAGTGTAATAAGCGAACTGTAGGCACTGTTTAATACTTGTTGCTGAAAATGGATATTTTCCTCAAGGAGCAGCATCTTCTCTTCCAAGTCTTTATTCACGTACTCAATTTGCTCGGTTCGCTTAGCGACTTCTCGTTTAAGACTGAGATTCCACCATAAGATGAGAGTAATCACAATGAAGGTTAGAAAAAGACCAATTTCCAAATACAACATGGTTTTGCGTAATCGTTGAGTATTCGGCAGGATATACTCCCCGAACCACTTTTTCTCTATCTTTTCATACGTTCCATCTTTCTTGATTTGAGAAATTCCCTGATCGAATAATTTCAGCAAATCTTTGTTTTTCGGCATCACAGCTACAGCATAATTTGTGGTGTCAAGTGACTCACCGACAATCTTAATAAGTGATTGCTGCTCATTTTTCTGTAGAAAATATTGACCCGTAATCCGATTTCCAATGAAAGCATCCACTTTTCCGTCGATCAACGACTGAACGGCTTCTTGTTGATTGTTCGTTTCCACCAATTGCAAACGATCGACTTTGCTTAATAAACCGCGTGCAACATCACCTTTTTGTACGGCTACTTTCCGGCCTTTTAGATCTTCGATTTTTCGGATATACATGTTATCTTTCAACACAAAAATTCCTTGTGAACTTGTGAAATACGGATCAGAAAAATCATAAATCTCTTCACGTTCCTGATTGTACTTCATACCTTGAATCGCATCCACTCTTCCCGAGCGCATAGCTTGTACTGCCTCGTTCCACGGCATAGGATAGTATTCGAATCTAATGCCAGTCTCGATAGAAATGGCGTTCATGATATCCACATTAAAACCAGTATAAACGCCCGAATCGCTCAAGTATTCGAAAGGTGGAAAGTTATTATCCCCTGCAACCCGTATCACTTTTTGGGCTTCCGAACTCACTGCTAAAGGAAAGAAACAGCCAAAAAAGAAAAGGAAGACGGTTATAACGGCACAGATAATATGTAATTTTCGCATCGCCTCACCCCTTTTTTCTATACATACAGTTTCGTATCATAAATGTGTATATATACCATGTACAAAGACTCTATTATGATAACTTTTTAAAGTATATAAGAAAAGCTTAAGTGTATCTAATAACCCTTGATCCAAATCACTTCATACGAAGCTTGGATAAAGGAAATTAAAAAATGGTAGCAAATCTAATTAATATTAATTTTTTGATTGGTAAATGGATTGTAGATAATGTTCAATTAATCGTGGGAATAGGAGGGAGAATCCCTTATTTTTTTGTTTAAGGAAATGTATGTTCGTAAACGTTCGCATACTCTTTTCTCACATGAATGAACGTTGAAACTGACTTTTTTGCATCATTATTTTGATGTTAAGGGGTTCCATCACATTTAATCTCAATCTATGACTCAAAATTTTTGGAATAGCAGTCTTTACTTAGTTTTTTTCGCCAGCCATTCTATTTCTAGTAGTTGGGTTGGCAGATTGGCCGCAGACTCTACCTTTGTCATAGCATTTCCAGTACTTCATGCTTGTGTTCAAAAAAGACATGCTCCTTTTTTTAGGAATCATGCCTTTATGTAAGGAAAATAGATATTGAAACAAGGAACTACCCTATGCGTTTCTTTCAACTCTATTCTAACTCAAATTATATGTTTGACTGTGTATAGTATATTTATTGATTTTTTCCAAACTTGGTTCATAGCCAATTCCGGGCAATTCTGGAACCATGATCATTCCGTTGTCTACCGTAACTTCAGGTTCAATAATATCTTCTGCCCAGTAGAGGGAGGAAGCTGCGGTATCCCCAGGAAGGGTAAAGTTTGGCAGGGAAGTGATGGCAATATTATGCGCTCTTCCTATTCCTGATTCCAGCATCCCCCCACACCATAGTGGAATTTCATGTTTAAGACATAAATCATGAATTTTCTTAGCTTCAGTCAAGCCCCCGACTCGGCCAATCTTAATATTAATAATTTTACAACTTCCTAATTTAATAGCTTTTCTAGCATCTTCCAATGAGTGAATGCTTTCATCCAGGCAAATAGGTGTTTTTAACCTTGACTGTAAATCTGCATGGTCAATGATATCGTTATAGGCAAGCGGTTGTTCAATCATCATTAAATTAAAATCATCCAAGGCGGATAACCGGTCTATATCTTGTAAGGTATAAGCTGAATTTGCATCTGCCATTAGAGGAATTTCAGGATATACTTTTCGGACCTTGTCTATTAATTCAACATCCCAGCCCGGTTTGATTTTAAGTTTAAACCGTTTATAGCCTTCTCCGAGACAAGTTTCAATCATATCCAGAGTCGAATCAATCGAGTCCTTTATTCCAATGCTCACCCCCACTTCAATTTTCTTTTTTATTCCACCTAACGCACTCGCAAGAGAAGCATTTTGCTTTTTCGCATATAGATCCCAAACTGCACCCTCTATAGCAGCTTTTGCCATGTAATTGCCGCGAATATGCTTGAAATATTTTTCAGAGATTTCATCAGGATGCTGGATTTCGTTTTTTAGGATTATTGGAATTAAATAATCTTCGAGTATATGCCAGTTTGTTTTTAAAGTCTCTTCATTATAAAGAGGGTCGAGCATCGCAACAGATTCTGCCCATCCGGAAATGCCGTCATCGCTTTGGGCTTCTACAAGGATAAAATCCCTATCGTATTCCGTCCCAAAGCTAGTTGTAAAAGGTTCAAGCAAATCAAGCTTCAGATGCCTTAAAATAACTTGTTTAATTTTCACTGGGAGATCTCCTTTGTTGATAAAACTGTTGTCCTACCATTTTTTTATTACAGGCAAACAGCATCCTGATATTACTTTATAAAAACTCTTACAGGATTATTTCCTTGAGAGCACATAAAATTGAATGGGAATTTCCGTCATGGGATTCTTTATAAAATCTATTACCTGCCATCCTTGCTGAAATAAATCGGTAAAAATGTCCCTGGTTTTCATTCGCCATTCATTGGCCGCTTGAATATTTGTGTCTCGTATTGTTCGGAAATCTTTTGGAATGGCCACAAAAGCTATATCACATTCTTGTTCAGGCAGCGGAAGAGTGACAGTAGGAACCGGCAAGCCCTTTTCAATGGTATCCCATTGAATCAGCGAGTTCTCTATCATATAGTCCTGCGCGATTCCCCGTCCTCTAGAATCCGTTGTCTCCTTCTTGCCAATATGCCATTCGACAAGAAAGCGGTCAGAAGGAATTCCACTGTTTAATAGATCTTCCATTTCACCATAGCAGTTTGGGATATATGTAGAACAGACCCCACCAAGCTTGCCTATATTTAAATACCCATTAATACTTTCTAAGGGATCGTATGTCCAGGTAATAAGGGAATAGCCGAGCTTTATCGCTTCTTCACGTTGTGCTAGTTTTAGCTTCTCCCCTATTCCTTTGTTGCGAAATTGCCCATCTATGCCTAGAATATGTGAACAAAGATAGGCTGATTTACCATTGAAACCCGGAAAGCTGTATTGAAATCCAATCAGCTGATCCTCGCAATAAGCTCCTAAAACCAAACCACCGTTTTTCACTGCTGTTATAGTTTGGTGTGAGGGGATTGAATCAGTATCCCCCCAAATGTTAGATTCTAGCTTTCTTACGTCCTCAAGTTCTTCCATTCGATGAAGGGAACGAATTACAATTTCCTGTGTTTTCGTCATGGTCAACCTCCTAAGAAAATCCTAAGCGCCTTGATTGCCAACAACCATAAGCTGGTCAAGTTAGTTAAACGGCTGTTCGCTTGTCGGGCTAGGCACTTTACCCCTTATTTAATATAAAATGTCGGACTTCCCTATCTTTTTGACAAAGAAATCATTCCTGATTACTGAAATCAGCTTCTTGCAATGGAATCATTTTTGTTCTCTTTACGATTTTATAGCCTAGAAAAGCCAGGAGAAATAAAGGAAGCCCGATATAAGAAATTAATATTCCATACCAGTCAATCTCAGGGCCGAAAAAAGCAGAGTAATTTTGTCCCAGGATAGCCGTAGCACATAAAATTGTGGCTAATATCGGACCGAATGGATACCATTTTGATACATAAGGCAAATCTTTCAAATCTCTTCCTTGTGCAATAAACGCCTTCCGGAAACGAAAATGTGTAATCGAAATTCCTAACCAGGATATAAAGCCGGATAATCCTGCAGCATTTAATAACCAGGTATAAATAGTGCCTTCACCGAAAAGAGAGGTTAGAAAAGCTGCCATCCCAACGATGGTAGAAAAATACACAGCGTTCACTGGAATGCCGCCTGCATTCACTTTTTTTAGAAACGAAGGGGCTTTTCCTTCTTTCGCCAGCACCCAAAGGACACGAGAAGCTCCGTACATGGCGGAATTGCCTGCTGAAAGAACAGAAGTAAGAATGACCACATTCATAACGGAGGCAGCGATGGCAAGCCCTGCGTTTTGAAAAACTAGAGTGAAGGGACTTACCGCAATATCTTCAATATCCGAGCTTAACAAACGCGGATCGTTATAGCTGATTAAAAATCCAATCACAATGATCGCTAATACATAAAACAAGAGGAGTCTCCAGAAGATTTGCTTAATAGCCTTGGGAATATTTTTTCTCGGGTTTTCACTCTCCCCGGCTGCAATTCCTACTAACTCGGTGCCTTGAAAAGCAAATCCAACCACCATAAAGACACTAATAATGGATAAAAAGCCACCATTAAACGGCGCTTCCCCTTTGGTGAAATTTTCAAAACCTACAGCATGACCGCCCATTATTCCAAAAATCATTAATAATCCTACTGCAATAAAAATGATAATCGTCAAAACCTTGATAATGGCAAACCAGAATTCTGATTCTCCATACCCTTTTACCGATAAAATATTCAGGCCAAATATGATCGCAAGAAATAATGCGCTCCAAATGATGCCCGGGACAGAAGGCAGCCAAAATTTCATAATCAGGGAGGAAGCTGCTAATTCCAGTGCGACTACTATTGCATTGTTATACCAATAGTTCCATCCGATCGCAAATCCCAAAGCCGGATCGACAAACCTTGATGTATAGGTGCTAAATGAGCCTGTAATAGGAATAAAGGCGGCCATTTCCGCTAAGCTTGTCATCAGAAAGAAAACCATGATCCCGGCAATTATATACGCAGCTATAGCTCCTCCAGGCCCCGCAGTATTTATGATGGAACCGCTCGCTAAAAATAGTCCCGTTCCAATGGTTCCGCCGATTGCAATCATGGAAAGATGCCTTGGTTTGAGCTTGCGCTCCAGTTGTTTTCCATCAGAAGCTGCTTGGACATCTGTTTGTGATGCGAGTGCGGTATTTTTCATGAAACACCTCTTCATTAGATTTTTATAGTGAAAAATTCTCTTCTTCCGCCGCCAGTATTACTGTGTTAATTAATATTTTCGTTCCATAAATAAGGGCTTGTAAATTAAATTTCATATCGGGATGGTGCAGACCAGGAGTTAAATCGCAGCCTAATCCAATCATTGTTGCTGTTATATCAGGATTTTGGGCTGTATAAAAATGAAAATCCTCTCCACCTTGAGAAACACAAACTGGAACGACATTTTCCGTCCCAATGATATCTCCTATTGCGATTTCAGCCAGCTTTATGGCTTTTTCATGCATGGTCGCTGCTGGGACAAATTCTTCCGCAGACCAGGAGATGGATGTACCAGTTTGCACCATTGTCTGGTCAATAGCTTCCTTTGTTAAGCTATTTAGTTCATTCATTACATCATTTGACTGAGCTCTGGCGTCAATTGCAAAGACAGCAGTTTCCGGGATGACGTTTGATGCTTTGTTGTTTGTTTGAATTTGAGTCATTTTGACGGAATACGGAATTTCGGTTTCCAGGTTAAGCTGCTGTATTTTTTGGACAAGCAAAGCTGCTGCCTCAATTGCATTTATTCCATCTTGCGGACGGGATGCATGGGCCTGAATCCCTTTGATTGTTCCCCTTATTGTTACGGCGGAGCCATGGACAATGACGGGGGAAGCTTTCATATAAGGAACCTCCGTACTGGGTCTTACATGTACCCCGAATAAGTATGTAACATTCTCCAATACGCCATCATTGATCATTTGAAGAGCGCCTTCTCCTTTTTCTTCAGCAGGCTGAAATATAAAACGGAGAGTGTGTTTAGGCCGCATTCCGCTGGAGGCAATGGCCAACGCTGTATATAGAACCATTGTGCTATGTGCATCGTGTCCACATGAATGATTGGCCTTTACCACTCCATCTACCTCCTGAACAAGCGCATCCATATCAGCCCTCAATGCCACAACCTTTGTTGAGTGGCCTGGAATCTCAGCGATGATTCCATAATGGCTGTGAAATGTTTTCAGGGTTAAGCCCGCTTTTTTAAGACATTTTACTATGTAGTCAGACGTTCGTTCCTCCTGCCAGCTTGGCTCAGCCAATGAGTGAAGGTCAAGGTAGGACTTTATCAATAATTCTTGATGCTGTTCAATATATTGAATCGGGTTCATGATGATTCACCTCCTTTACATGAATGTTAACGTGATTAAAAAATCATTCATTAAACACTTCATAGTTTGAATATAGCCTTTCTAATTTTTGCTGATGGGTATGAATCCTTTTTGCGTCTTTTTCATGGATGCCTGCAATAACCAAGTCCAATAAGCTAATAACGGAAGCAATCGAATTGGTTCCTGTTTCTGCATTTTCTTCAGTTGTCAGGGCAATATCAGAGATACGGCCAACAGGTGACAGGAGGCGGTCTGTAACCACGATTAAACAAACCCCATGTTCTTTTGCGCACTCTGCAACTTTTAATATTTCATTCGCATATCTTGGAAAGGAAAAAACTACTATTACAGACTTGTTAGTGAGATTACAAAACTTTTCATAGAAGTCACCTGTTGGTGAACATAAACTTACATTTTCCCTTAATGAACTTAACGTATAGGAGAACCAATAAGCGGCGGCATGGGAAATCCGATGCCCTGCAATTAATATTTGATCAGCCTGTATCAGGACATCGACTGCCTTCCATATATCCTGAACATTCGTATGATCTAATAGATGTCTTAAAATATGAACTTCGTTTTCTATCACTTTGGTAAATGGATCTTGCATGTCATCAATAGGGAGAATGGTATCCCCATCAGGTATGTCAAGTTGATTTTGATGCAGGAGCTGTTTTTGAATTCTGTCCTGCATTTTACTAAACCCTTCAAATCCTAATGAATAGGAAAACCGAATGACCGTCGTTTCACTAACCTCTGCTTTCCGCCCAATTTGAAACGCCGTTTTAAAGGCGGCTTCATCCAAATTTTCTATCAAGTAGGCGGCAACTTTTTTTTGACCTGCCGATAAATGGTCGAATTTTTCCTTTACTAATAATTTAAAAGGAAGATGTTCCAAAATATAACCCCTCTCTGATGAATTAAATACTTCTTTATAAGAAAATGGTGAAGGTAATCCTTCTTTAATTTATACACTAT
>NZ_JBHXAS010000082.1:0-22054 GCF_042727425.1 Peribacillus sp. NPDC060253 | reverse complement strand
CCAACGCACCCATCATGACAAAGTTAAATCCTTTTATTTATATTTTTTAAGTTTTTTTTCATTAGATGGGATACTTGTAGATTATCTTGATTAGAAGTGTTTTCTAGATGCTTGATAATTAATTCTTGACGTTCCACAGGATGATTTTGACTTAATTTAGCTTTCGCTTCAATTTTTGTGATTATTATTTTGAATGCTACAATCCCTTTACTCATCCCCTCGATAAAATTGGAATCTACATCATTTAAAGTGTATAGGCTATCTTGACCTTCATATTTGTTTACCATGTCATTTAATGAAACGAATATTACTTTTGGATCTTCAACAATCTCGATCTTTCCATATACATGGATAGACACATAATTCCAGGTAGGAACTGCCATTGTTGTTTCATACCAACTCGGAGATATATAACAGTGAGGGCCTTGAAAAACCAAAAGAACTTGTTGGTTTTCTATATCCTTCCATTGTTCATTTGGGCGAGCAAAATGACCATATAAAGCGTCTTCATCTTTATTTAATGTGAGTGGAAGATGGGTAGCGTACGGTTCTCCATTGTGCTGAGAAAATAAAGTGGCAAAGCTGTTCTTTTCGATAAAATCATAAATCATTTCTTCATCATTGAGTTGAAAATGTTTAGGAATATGCATCATGTTTCCTCCTATTTACTTGTTTTTTCTTTCATTCATCGCTTATATAAGATATTCTACGATGTAAATTGACATCTAAAAAGGTACAATTATATAAAAATAGACATGTCAAAGGTGATTGTAAATGAAAAATACCATTTTTGCGTTTAAGGATGACTCTCCCAAATACAAACAAATTTACGAGCAGTTTAAATTATTTATAGAGCGAGGTGACATACCAGCAGGTGATCCATTGCCCTCCATTCGCCACCTTGCCGACTCCCTTCAAGTAAGCCGCAATACGACATTAATGGCATATGAGCAGCTTGTAGCTGAAGGCTATATACGTGGAGAAGGTCGAAAAGGGTATTTTGCAAATGCTTTAGAGCCACTTTTATTTCAAGATGCTTTAGTCCCACGTCATAAACAAACAAAGTCGGTGACACCGGTCCTGATTGATTTCCAAGCAGGAGCCGTAGATCAAACCCATTTCCCCTTGAAAATTTGGAGGAGAATAGCAAATCAAGTGTTAACATTACAGGAGAGCTTTCAATATGGGGAACCCTTTGGTGAGGTATGCTTGCGTGAACAAATCGCGACATATTTACTCCAATCTCGTGGGGTGAAAACAGATGCAAATTCGATTATCATCGGCAGTAGTACCCAACAAATGTTGATTCATCTTGGACAAATCCTGAAGGGTGATTTCCCAAGCATTGTCGTAGAGGACCCAGGGTATGATGGAGCTAGGGAAGCTTTTCAATTCCATCAATTTACGCTGGAAACATTACCAGTTTATGAAACAGGTGCTGACCTTTCAAAATTAGAACAAATGAAGTCACGGTTAATCTATGTAACACCCTCCCATCAAAGTCCAATTGGAGTGAGTATGTCCATTCAACAAAGGCAAATGCTTATTCATTGGGCTAACAAGATGCAAGGATATATTATCGAAGACGATTATGATAGTGAATTTCGCTATACGCAACAACCATTTCCAGCACTTTCTTCCATTGATTCAACAAGAGTTATTTACCTAGGGAATTTCTCAAAGTCCTTTCTTCCAGGACTACGTCTAAGTTATATGGTGCTGCCAGAGCTACTTATAAACCGTTATAAAGATCAATTTCTTCATTTCGAGAGTACCACTTCTCTTCTTAGCCAGCTTACAATGGCTAAATTTATGGAAGAAGGAGAATGGAATCGCCATATTAAACGTATGCGTCTTGTATATAAGCGAAAAATGCAGTGCATTGTTTCCGAATTAAAAAAGTACTTCAAACAAAATATATCCATTATTGGGGAGCAGTCTGGTTTGTACTTATTAGTTAAGATACGTTTGAATCGTTCAGAAGAATGGCTAATTGAACGTGCTTCCTTTTTGGGTGTTAAAGTGTATCCTACCTCCATTTACTTCATTAAAAATCATTCTGATGAAACAGTTCTTAAATTTGGTTTTAGTAATCTTACTTGCGATGAAATCCAGTTAGGCGTGAAGCTTTTAAAAGAGGCTTGGTCATAAAAAGCACTCCGTCCGTTAGTTGATTTCAAAGAAAAGTACTTGTTCATCACAAAAACTTTGGAATAACAGCAGATTGAAGTGAAATTTGATGTTGATATAGTGAAGGTCTCGTTTTTAGTTAATCGAACAAAAAGATGCACTGCAAACAGTAATATTTTTAAAGGCTGTTCGCAGTGCTTTTTTTAAGACCATACCCATATTCAAACAATCCCGATTATTACAGTAATAAACAGTATAGAAAGAAATAAGGGCATTAATGCAATAGAATATTTCAATTGCAGGACGGTGAAGTGGCCCTTATAGGTCGGCTGATTACTGGCTTTACCATGTGCAATAAATGCAAAGTAAAAACAGCTACGTTCATTTGGAGGTTAAAAATAGTTATATTTGCATCTGAGTGCTTTTTCTTTTGGACATAGAAGGTGATGGAGAATCGATTGAATAATGCCTGGGCAATAGGGGTGTGCAAATGAAATAAGAAAATCGCTCATTTGTTGAACCTACAATTGTAGAAGGAATTAATACAGAAGATGAATTGAAAAGAGATGCTTCTAAAGAAGAGATAGACAAAGGCGATTACACAGATGTAACCACTTTGTCTTTGGATAAAAAAGGTGATTTCAAGAGTTAGGACTTTTGGATTTACTTAACCAGGTCTATAGATTAACGGTAATTTCATAATATTATTCACTTATGTTTAGCCCTCAATCGTGTTAATTTTCTCTTGTGAGTTTTTATTGCTGTTTCTTTACCTTTTAGGCTTTTAGTAATTACTCCATCGCTTTCTACAACAACCAAATTATTGGTTCCGTCTTGATAATTCCTATAGCTAATATACATAATTACCATCCTCTCTTAATACAGCAATGATAAAATGTTCCTTTTCATTCTTCTAAAATAATTATAGGGTATGTTTTTTAAGCCTGTGTTAAAAAACAACAAAGATTGCGAAAACAGCATTGAAAGCTAAAGCTAATTCATCTGTAAAGATTTTTGATTTTATGATAGTGGAGGATTAATAAAAAAAACCCTTCTCAAAAGAGAAGGGCTAATTCGTTATCCGTTTTGATATTTTACTTCATTAATACGTTATCCCTTTAGCTTCTTTCATAAATAAAGAAGGTATAAACCCCTTGTTTGGAGAATATTTTGACAAAAGGGGGTTGTATAATTGCGGAATAATATTGAAATGGATTTATCAAAAGAGGATATTTTAAAAATGATTGTTCAACACCTGGGAGTATTCCCTTTAACTAGTCTAGGGGCTATTAGAGAAGTGATTAGAAGTTCTTTGAAACAGCGTGGGTTTATTAGAGGGGTAACCGAACATTTAAGTGCTGCAACTATACCATATAACCGAAAAATAACTGAAGAAGATATTCGTTTAATAAATGATTGCATATATGACCTTTTATATAGCCGCGTTATCACACCAGGTATTAATGATGATAATCAAGATTTACCTTGGATTCGTGTATCAGATAAAGAAAAACTTAAAAATATATGTATTTAACCAATTATCGATAGACTTGATCAGGCTGTAGGCATTAGGAGTTCTATCTGAAGGTACGAGACTCCTGCGGGAAAAGCGCGTCTAGGGGAGAACCCTTTAGGCGCAAGAAGAGGGCGGACCGCCAGCGGAAAGCGAGTGCCCTACGTTCCAATCAACGTTTACATTGTAAAATCCATAAAAAAACTGTAGGCTAACTCGATTTTCATCGAGTTTGTCTACAGTCTGGGGGAGAGCACATATTAATATGTGCTCTTCTGTCATCACTAATTAATAGTTTAAGTACAGTTCTGCACATTCTCACTAAAATTGAATGGTGAATGACGTTTCATTTGTTCCTCACTAATTGAGGATGCTTTTTTAAAGAAGTTACAATAGATTCCTGTCTAACAAAATTCCCATTTGTTCTGCCACGACTTGAGGTGGATCAGGTATACCTTTCGTGAAATAAGATTCCACTACACCTACGACAGCTGATCCAAAGAATGTAAGAATAACATCTTTACTTAATCCTTGATTTGTTCCTTCTGATATATTTACATCGCTCTTTAATTCTTCAATGACAAATTCCAGGAACTGACTCCGAAAAGCGGAAGCTCCTTTACTCTTTAACATCGTCGAAAAGAATAAATAATTACTTTCAAAGTATTCAAACCAAATAATATTCCCATCTTTAAAATCCATTTCGGACGCGGATTGGCAGAGTTTTCTTAGTTCGTTAATATGTTCTTCAATGAGTTTATCCAGTAGATCAAACTTATCCATGTAGTGATGATAAATGGTTCTTCGGCCAACATTCGCCCTGTCAGATATATCCTGTATCGTAATTTGATCGAAATTTTTTTCAGACATTAGTTCAATAAAAGCTTTTTTTATGGCTTCTTGAGATTTGAGTATTCTTCTATCCACCCTAGACATTGTGAGAGTCACCAAACTTTCATAAAAATAATTACACAATTTTATTAAAATTGAGCAATAAGGCACAAATTGTGATCATTTGATTATTGCAGACATCAAGTTTTCATTTTATATTATACACAGATGTGCGATATCGCATCAATATGTATTTACTATCGGGGCATTATATTTATCCACCTCAGCATAAGAGAATAGTGAATTGAAAAAAGAAAGAAGGGATAAAATGTCAAATCCAAACGACCTTACTCCTGCACAGAAAATGATCGGAGAGTTTGCTCCCAAACTTGTACAATTAAACGATGATGTTTTATTTGCGGATGTATGGGAGCGTAAGGAGCTTTCTCCTCGTGAACGTAGTTTAATAACTGTATCTTCTTTAATAACTGGTGGAAATACAGAACAACTAGGATTTCATTTCAATAAAGCAAAAGTAAATGGCCTTACTGAAGAAGAACTTATTGAAGTCATTACCCATCTTGCTTTTTATGCTGGTTGGCCAAAAGCGATGTCAGCCATAACGGTGGCTAAAGAATTGTTTTCGGAAGAAAAGTAAAAATAATGTTTAAAAAGTAGTTATAAAGAAAGGATGTTTTGTATGTCTAATATTAAAGATAAAGTTGTCATTATTACGGGTGCTTCTAGTGGTATTGGAGAAGCTGCTGCAAAAGAACTTTCATCTAAAGGTGCGAAGCTAGTATTAGCGGCTCGTCGTGAAGACCGATTGTTGAAATTGCAAGAAGAACTTCAAAAGAATGGCGGACAAGCTATCTATAAAGTGACGGATGTGACTGCCCATGAGCAATTGGAAGAGTTAGCCGAGTACGCTCTTAAAGAGTTTGGTAAAATCGATGTACTAGTTAATAATGCAGGAGTCATGCCACAATCATTTATGTTCAAGAAAAAAATCGAAGAATGGAATATGATGATCGATGTGAATATTAAAGGAGTTCTTTATGGTATTGCTGCCGTTCTACCTACCATGCGGGAACAGAAGTCTGGACACATCATTAATCTTTCTTCCATTGCTGCGCATCATGTCTTTGCTGGTGGATCAGTATATTGTGGTACCAAACATGCAGTGAGAGCAATCACTGAAGGTTTACGTCAAGAAGAAGCAATTAGTGGTACAAATATCCGTACAACAAATATCTCTCCAGGAGCAGTGAGCACGGAATTGACAGAGGGTATCACGGATGTAGAGATAAAACAGGCCTACGATGAATTGTACAAAGGCGCAATTGAACCAGAAAGTATTGCACGTGCGATTGCTTTCGCGATTGAAGAACCTGCAGATGTTGCCATTAATGAAATGATTATTCGACCTACAAAACAACAGGCTTAATAGGTGATCAGTTTTTGGAGAATGAATTGCACACGAGCGAGAACATCGTCCTAAATACAAAAGTATTGGCCAATATATGTGATGTCATTGGGAAAGTCTTGCTGGAAGAAATTTTGAACACTCTACACCTCATTCAGAGAAGGCAAAAGGTTTAACAAAAGATGAAACTGCTGTAATCATCACTCATCTTTCGTTCTAGACAGGTTAGCTCAAAGCTTGGTTTGCATTTAACATCGCAATCTATAAAAATTAAAAGAAAGTAGGTTTTATATATGGCATATGAAGAATTAAGCAATAGCACAATCTTTCCATTGGGAGAAAAAGTTGAAGCAAACTTTATCGGGGATGCATACTTACAAATGGTGTTTACAGATGAAACACCACTCAATACTTCAATCGGGAATGTAACCTTTGCTCCTGGTGCTCGCAATAACTGGCACTCACATAAAATTGGGCAAGTTTTGTTAATTACTGGAGGTGAGGGTTGGTATCAAGTGGAAGGAAAACCAGCTAAATTACTCAAAACGGGGGACGTTGTGAATATTCCGCCGAATGTAAAACATTGGCATGGTGCAACAAAAGACAGTTGGTTTGTACACTTAGCAATGACACCGGGAGAAACGGAATGGTTAGAACCTGTCGATGATGAAACGTTTAATAAATTATAAAGGAACGATGCAGCGAGTCAATTGACTTGATGCGTTATTCCTTTATAAAAGTGGAAGTACTTAATCATTCAAGTGAAGAACTTGGGTAATTTGAACAGAATGAAATAATCGACACTCACGCAGCATTAGATATTCTTATATGTTCTAGGTAAACCTGAATTACTTAGTTAAAAGAGAAAACATTGCTTCAATTAGGGAATTGCCAAGGAACCAGTTTTAGAGGATTCTAACGTGTAAAGAATAGATGGGTAAGAAGAGAGAGCATTTCTTCAAATATATAAAAGCCCTTCTCTAATTGAGAAGGGCCAATTTTGATCTAGGTTAAGAGAACTATGATTATTGCATTTTTATTAATACTTACTCAATTAATTGTAGTTTTCACCGGTAAGATGGGTTTCAAACATATCGATGATTTCAAGGAAACGTTCGGCTTCACGGAAAACGTGATCTGCCAATAGTGGATGGATAATGCTCTTGATTTTGCATTCCTCGATTAAATCCCTGGCGGTTTTCTTAAAGTCCCGAAGCGATACAACAGACACACGATTCTGATCTAAAAATTGATCCAAAAGAGGGGCTGTTTGAGATTGTGGTTTCATGGACTCTAAGTCTACAGCCTGAAAGACTAATTGATCAAAATCATTGCTGAAGTTCCGCGCCATATCTACAAGCTTTCTTTCCGATGGATCGAGGAGATGTCCGATAAATTTTGCGTGGTCTGCCATTATTCTTAAAAAGAAAACATTTTCTTTGATAATAGCATCTGCAAGAGGTTTCAATTTTCCTTCATTTAATTCTTTTAATCGTTTTCTAAAATAATTGGCTTCCCGGCTTGTATGATCGACTAAAAGTGGGAAATTGTTTGCCCCAGGCAATTTACAAGTAAGGATCAATCCTAATACTTTCCTTTTAAATATAAAAATCCCCGTTGCGGCTTGTTGAACTTCCGAATTAAATCTTCTAATCTGTTCTGGGTCAGTTTGATTTGTAAAAGAATGAGATTGCTGTTCTATCCGTTCAAATACATGATAAAACTGATTAGCTTCTTCAATTAGCTGTGTATCCTCACACCTGAAACCCAGTCTTAGAAATAACGAATGCTCCTTCATTATTCTTGACCAAAAACGAATTTCATCCAACGAGCGTGCTACAAACATTCCAGATGTATTTCTCATATTAAATTCCTGTGTATTCTCACTCATAAAAAATCCCCCTTATTTCAAAACCATCTTTAAAATCTTATTAACAAGGGGTCAATAGTATACTGCTATGTTACATATTAAATATAGCCTGTAATTATTAAGGTCATTTATCCAACACTTGAGCCTAACCTACAATCACCGTAATGAAACATTTATCCACCGTAGAAGCACTACATAATCGGATGCAAGATGTAGATGAAGGGAAAAACCAAAAGGGGAAAATTTAATATAGATCATCTAGACCCCCGAAAAGAAGATACCCGTGAGATCTTGGTTAAGTTTCCTAAGGATGGATATTACTGAAAAAATATTTAATAAAAGAATTATGTGAATTTTCAAACATGTGGAAATAGAAACAATAATGGTTTAATATTAAAGGAATATTTTTTTTTGGAAGAAGGCGGTTTATTCATGCATCAAGAGGGTGAAAAGCTTCAAAGAGGTTTAAGTAATAGACACATCCAATTAATTGCTCTTGGCGGGGCAATTGGAGTTGGCCTTTTCTACGGGTCTAGTGAAACGATTCAGATGGCGGGGCCTGCAATTCTTCTTTCATATATAGTTGGAGGATTGGTTATTTTTACAATCATGAGGGCTTTGGGGGAAATGGCCGTTGAAGAGCCAGTCTCAGGTTCCTTTAGTTCCTACGCGAATCGTTATCTGGGCTCTTTCGCAGGTTACTTAACCGGATGGACCTATTGGTTTATGTGGGTAGTGGTCGGAATGGCTGAAATTACGGTTGCTGGTGTTTATGTGAACTATTGGTTTCCAGATATCCCTCAGTGGGTTACGGCACTTGTGGTTCTTATTGGCATTACCTTGATTAACCTGATTAACGTAAAAGCGTTTGGGGAGTTTGAATTCTGGTTTGCGATGATTAAAGTTATCGCGATTATCGGGATGATTCTTGCAGGATTAGGAATCATACTCTTTGGTATCGGGAACGAAGGACAGCCAATAGGATTTGAAAATCTATGGGCTCATGGCGGATTTATGCCAAATGGAGTTAAAGGCATATTATTTTCATTAGTTATGGTAATGTTTTCCTTCGGTGGGGTAGAATTGATCGGAATTACAGCAGGGGAAGCTGAAAATCCTAAAAAGTCGATTCCTTCTGCCATTAATAACGTAGTTTGGCGAATTCTGATTTTTTACATTGGTGCGCTAGGCATTATGATGGTCTTATACCCTTGGAATAAAGTTGGCTCAGAAGGAAGCCCATTTGTTCTTATTTTTGATCAAGTTGGTATTCCAGGAGCAGCCCATATTATTAATTTTGTTGTTTTGACAGCAGCATTGTCAGCATTTAACAGCGGACTGTTCAGTACGGGGAGAATGCTTTACAACTTATCTCTGCAAAATAATGGCCCAAGATACTTTAGGAAGCTAAGCAAACATGGTGCTCCGATAAGAGGCATTTTGTTTTCATCTTCTTTCCTATTAGTTGCGGTCTTTTTAAACTATATTGTTCCCGAAAAAGTATTTATCTATATTTCTGCGGTTGCAACGGTTGCGGTCATAACTAGCTGGACAATTATTTTGATTACACAATTAAAGTTCAGACAGTCCAAGACCAATGATGAAGTGAAAAAACTTAAGTTTAAAATGCCGCTACATCCGTTTTCTACTTATATAGCGCTCACTTTCTTAGCACTTGTAATTGTATTAATGGCATTTATTGACGGCATGCGGGTGGCCTTAGTTGTCGCACCAATATGGTTTGGTGTTCTTTATGTAGGATTTAGATTAAAAAAGAAAGATTCATCTGGAAAAATCAATTAAAACAAAAGCAAGATAAGATAGGTGACATTAAATGAGGTTATCGCCTCTGCTTGTTGAGAAAGTAGTATTTCTCAACAAGCTTTTTTTAATTCTTCATTCCCCCCTCCAAAAATTGGTGTGCTGTTCATATTCCCGCTTGCAGTGAGTAGCACTGCTCACTTGCAATAAAACTTCTATTTGACTAAATCTTTAGGAATAAAAGGTGGATTTTATCATCTTCCACAATAGGCCGTGGCTGATGAAGGTGGTTCGATTTTCTAACCAACTTGGTGCAATGGTTCTATAAAGAGCTGTGATAGCAGCTTTATTTGTATTTCAAGAAAAATCACGAAATTAAGACAGATTACCCTGCATTTGTTTGTGCGTTGTAATTTCTGGGCAAGAATAAAGACGAAAATAATAAACCAATAGCTTTGAATAAATGAAAGGCATTTTGGTTCAGATCGAGTATCAAAAGCAGGGATAGTAGCCTGGAATGGTAGCTGATAGAGGAAGAAAATATAGATTTTTATACCAAGTGCTTTACACCTGTTTCGGGGGAGTTTGGCATTCGACTAATCAGAGGGGATTTTTAGCTTTAATGATTAAATGGTGCAGAATATTCTTAAATTCACAATGAAGGTAATTGGTTAATTAAATCGTTATTTTTTAACTAGAAAGGGTAATATGAATCAGTAAGAATCTTTAATAGGCTGTTATAAAAGATAAATCATGAGAATCTCAATAGGACTACCGGTAAACAGTGGTTTTAAGAATGACCCATTAGATTGACTCTCTTTTCATGCGGTTCTTAAAATGTTGCGATTCAAGAATGATGAAAAATATGAAGGACCAAGCTGATATCAACAAAAGGAAACCCTTTGGGAAGCCCTTACCAATAATATAAGGAAGTAATAAAATAATCCGTTATCAAAGGTATAGAACAGAAAGAAGGAATAAGAATGGGAGATTTTCTAGTAAATAAAGCAGGTGCTAAAATTTTTAATGACACCAATAAACACGAAATTCTTAAAGTTCCAGTATTACTAAACGAAAAATCAAAAGGGGTCATCCATCAGGTTCTTTGTCTAGGTTATTTGGGAGGACAAAGAGAACCTATCATCACTATTAAAGAATCAAGTGGAGAAGTTGTGGCATATCGTTTACCTCATAATTTATACGGATGGGTTGCCAATCTAATGGGATTGAAATTAGAGGGAGTTGATATGTTTCCTGCAAAAGTTGAATTCGGCATATTTAAAGATAAAGCATCCGCGAAAATTTTATAGAGGCATCGGCAACATTTAGTGGTACTTCTAGCTTGCTTTTTACTGCCATGGCTTAGCCACAAACAAAAGGTAAATGCATAGCACTAAGCTTGTTTAAGATTAGCCACGTTAAGTATGTTGTAATAGGAAAGGGTGATAAGGATGGAAGCCGTTGAAATCTAATGGAATGAATCATTCATTTGGTAGCACGATAAAGAATTATTGAAATAATAGGATAACTATTGGTCATTAGAAGTTGCGGCTAAACTGATAAAAAGAGACAGCAGTACCGGAATAGTTTCAGGATAAGTATAGATCTTAAATTGATTAAACCGTAATTTTGGTGGGGGAGTATTAGTTATGTCCTATAGTAAGAAAAAAACCCTTCGTTTTTTGATTTGGGCAGGCTGAGTGAAAAAAGTGAATAAACAATCATATAAGGTCCATTCTATATACAAGAATGATAAAAAGGAGATTACATCGTGAAGCCATATGAAATAAAAAATATGATTATTGATGACGATTTTGATGGTGAAGAAACGGTTACAGCTGATTTTACTCACAATTATAAAGATTATAGCGTTACTTTAAAAAAAGCAGATCTTGAAATAATAAATACATGGGTTTTTGAGGATGGTTCAACTCTTCCAGCAAATTTATCAGGTACTATCCTTGAATCAATAAGGGAAGATATTAAAAAGAGAATCTAGTCATATGTACTTGATCTTTTTTGAAGTCATTTTCTTGATCGAAGAAGAATTTAGCTTAGTTTATATTGATGATAAAAGATAATGAGGTAGGAAAAAGTGATTGAAAAATCAAAGAAGATAAAAGACTGAAGGCAAAAGAGGTTCTATCTAAATTTATAACCAAGTTGATTGGAGCGGGTGTGCGAGACTCCTGCTTAGAAAAGCGCGTCTCCGGGAGACCCCGCAGGCGCAAGCCGAGGAGGCTCCCGGAGACCGCCCGCGGAAAGCAAGTGCCCTACGTTCCAATCAACGGACAAATTGTAAAAGCCATAAAAAAACTGAAGACAAACTCGATTTCTATCGAGTTTGTCTTCAGTCTGAGAGGGACCAAACAATTTTGGTCCCTCTTGGAGATTCTTTTTATTAATTGCTATTTATTATTGAAGGTAAAAGCTAGGATCATTTTATGGCTGGATAAACTGCTTCAAAGTATGGTTGAGTAGCGTATTGGTTATACCATACATCTGCGATAAGGTCAGGGTCGCCTTCTGTACCTGGCTCAATAAGTGTTGCAATTGATAAATGACCAACATAAATTCCCTGCTCTTTTAGAATGTTGTGCAAGTTGGTTGCGTAGTTGCGAATTCCAGACATGACAATTCCTGCGTTACCAAGTTGAGGAATTGGATGCATGGAAGTAATTCCTGTGGTGAAAAGAATCGCACCAGCACTTTTTTGTTGCATACTTGGAAATACGCTTTGGACGGCTTCAATTGCAGGCAATAAGTAATAATTAATTTGTTCTGTCACATTTTCCGCAGTTACGTCTAATGTGGGAATAAATGATTCAGGTCCAGAATATGGACTGAATTCTAGTACATCAATATTATGAAAATCTGTTTTTGCAGCTTCTAACGCTTGCTTTAATTGTTCTAAATTTCGTAAGTCTGCTAAATAATATTTAGCCTCAATATTTAAGCCTTTTAATTCTTTAACCATAGCTGATAACTTTTCTTTGTTACGAGCGATAAGTGCCACGTTAAATTGTTCAGAACCAAATTTCTTAGCGATTGCTAGACCTAAACCAGGGCCAGCACCGATAATCGCAATTGTTTTCATTGATTATTACCACCTTATTCATTAAAATTAAAGCAACATATGTTGCTTTAAAGTCATTGTAAAACAGCAAATATGATGGAACAACCAACAAAAATAACAGTTTGTTGTGATATGGAGAAATAGTAAATGAAAGTTCAAAATATCCGTAGTACACCTACACGGAAAACGATTGTGAAGGCATTTACGGAACTTTTAAGGGAAAAAGAAATTGAAAAAGTAACAATAAAAAATATTACTGAACAAGCAAATATAAATCGAGCCACCTTCTATGCTCATTTTGAAGATAAATATCAATTATTTGATGAAATGATAAAGGATTCAGCAACTAATATACTTAAAAAACATACAAAAGAAGTGAATATATGGAATGAAAAGGGAATTGAGTGTTTATTCCAAGCCATTTTTGAATACTTACAGCAAGTAAAAAATAGCTGTCCATATAGCTATCAAAATTTATTCCCATTATTAAGAGTGAAAATGCTTAATGCTTTAAAAAAACATTTAGAATCATTGTTTCAAAAAAGTGATGTAAGTGAAATACATGAATTTAATATATTGTTATATTCGAGGATTTTATATGATGCTGCAGAGCTATTGGTAGTGGAGAAAACGAATTTATCTCAAAAGAAAATTATTAAAGAGGTATCTGCGCTATTGTTAAATAAGTATAAGAGTATGTAAATAGCTTCACCTAAATAAACGGGGCTAGATTAAAACAAGCCAAACACCAAAGGTCGATTCCTTAACGTATAAAGTGTAACCTTTGTAAAGGACATTTTAAAAAAAGCTAGGCAACTTGAAGGAGATGCTGTCTATATTTTGCAGGCGGCATCTTTTTTAGGTTCCACTGTCCTCGATAATGGTTGTAATAGATCATATAACTTTGAATGATTTTGTCGACTTTGTCGTACCAATTCTCAAGTAAACGAGGACTACTTAGAACGGAATACGAAGCGGATACATTGAGTGGCAACCAAGGACTTCCTTTTCCAGAAAACCGTTATGCGAAAGAGCCGATAAATCATTGAATATAATTCATACAAAATCTATGACAATTATTTAGTATATGTGGCAACTAGAGGCCCACTATTTAAGATCGTACATCTTGAATGGTGGGCCTCTTTAGTATCCATTTCTAAATAGTTTATAAAGAAACGATTAGGTTCTGTTTGTTTAATTGATTGATAGGTTTTTAAAATATATTATTCTATCAGTTAAAGTATTGGCACTTCAATTTCTTCTGTAATAGATAAATTTCAACGAAACAAATGTTGATTTTCCATATCACCCTGGCAAGCCCCCCTAATATGATAATCACCTCTACTACAAGGGAGACCCTGCAGGCGCAAAGAGCTCCGAGGGCGGATCGCCAACGGAAAGCGAATGCCTGGAGGCAACGGTCAAATTTTAAAACCTAAAAAAAACTGTAGACAGACTCATTTATTATCGAGTTTGTCTACAATCTGACCCTGTTAACTTAAAACGGGGTTTTTTAATTTGGATAATATAAGATCATGCTCAATCGAGTTAATGTTTCCCCTGAATTGAGATAAGAGTGGGGCTTGTCTGCCTTGAATCGGATAGAATCACCTTTTTGTATTGTGTATTCCTTGTCTTTTACTCGTACAGTTAGTTCCCCTTCAAAAACAGTTAAGAATTCTTCAGTTCCCTCTCTGTGCGGATCCGCGCTTAGAAATCCACCTTCGTCTATCTCGATCGAATAAACTTCAAATCGTTTATCATCTTCGAAGGGAAAATAGGGATAGACCCGATATTTCCCGTTGTCCTCAGATAATGTTTGAATATCACTTCTGTGAACAACTTTTGTATCTGGCTGCGGATTATTTATAAGGGAAGAAAAAGAAATTTTCAAGCCATTTGCAATTTTCCAGATCGTTGTAATAGTGGGGCTCGACTCTCCTCTTTCAATTTGACCAATCATCGTTTTACTTACGCCACTCAACTCTGCAACCCTTTCAAGGCTCAATTTTTTACTTTCTCTAAAGGCTTTTAAGTTTTTTGCAAGGATAAGATTTATTTCCTCCATAAATACACTCCCATATATACAATATAACGATCGTATTGTACAATAAAAAGTAAGTCGTTATACTGTTCTTTATAGGCATTATAACATACATTAAAGAAAGAGGGTTCAACATGCCATTATTCACGTTTTTGCTATATGTTTTTGTCACGAGTTTTACCCCTGGTCCCAATAATATTATGGCAATGCTTTTTGCTAACAAATACGGGTTTAAAAAGACACTTAAATTCTGTTTAGGAGTTGGTGCTGGTTTCTTTGTAATCATGTTATTGTCCAGTTATTTTAATCTTTTGCTTAAAAATTTCATTCCTAAAATTGAATTTTTTATGACAATCCTAGCTGCAATCTATATGCTATATCTGGCTACAAAAATTATAATGAGTAGTAAAAATAAGGATAAAGGTGAAGATGGAGATAAAAATAACCGTTTTCTTTCAGGAATGCTTTTACAATTCGTAAATCCGAAAGGTATTTTATATGGGATAACAGCAGTATCAACCTTTATCATTCCTTATCACACTTCAAATATCAGTTTACTGTGTTTCTCTATATTTCTAGCTTTCGTTGGCTTTCTTAGTACCATGAGTTGGAGTGTATTTGGTTCGCTGTTTCAAAGGTTCCTAAAAAAGTATAGAAGTCAGTTTAATATAATTATGGCTTTGTTATTGGTGTATAGTGCCATTTCGATTCTTGTAGAATAAAATAGGTGTTTTGTTAACCTAGTGCTTTTCTTTAATACTTGGTATGTATCCCTATTGCCCCAACAATCTTTAAATAATACGAGATTGGATACTGTCCAATTACAGGGTTGCTGTGACAGCCCGTATATCGGATATAAGAAAGACAATAAGAACCATTTCCTTATATCTTTGTTGACCAATGATAAGTAAAGGCTACGGAGAGAAGGTAACTAACTTTAGCAGATATTAGTGAAATCTAATTATGGATAAAGGACTTGTTATGAGATACTATCTCTGAATTATTTTTGAGCGTATAAGATCAATAAATAAATATAATAGAAGAAACGCGACGAAAAGAAGCCTTTGGTTCAACTAGAGGCTTCTTTTTGATTGCTTCCATTACGTTAATGAGTCTCGACTTTTATTTTACGCTTTTTCCTTGTATCTCTAGGGAATTTTCTTTTTGTGGGAAGTGGGATCTAGCTTGTAGTTTGTAAGCCATAGTAAACATAGAAAAATTAACTCAAATGCATTCGTAACAGCCGAACTTTCTAGTGGGATGGGGATAGCACTTCCAACAATCATGACAAGGACTCCTAAAAGCATCCAAATCCAACGTGTTCTCACATAAATGTTGAGGCTGATTATCAAAAGGGTAAAGGTTACAATAACCACCATAAGAGGGGGACCAGAAGATTCCTCACTAACATATCTTAAAACGCCATACTTGTAGACGGGTACAAATGTCTTATGCATATTGACAATGAATTCATAGATGATAAGTCCCACCGTAAGAAAAAAGAAAAAATAGAATGATATGATTTTTTCTGAAAAAGGAATATGTACCCTCTTTGCCATTCCCCATCCAAACAAGATCAATGTGGGAGTGATAAAACCATGACTCCAGAAACGAGATGCATTTAACATTTCTAACAAAGGGCCATTACCTATAAACTTTCCAGAGGCAATGATTAAGTTATCCACGATGAGCCCGAAAGTAATTAAGAGGAGAAAGTTTGAAGACGATAAAAAACTACGATCCTGCCGAATGAACATCATTCCCATTATAAAAAGAATAATGTAAATGAATGAATAACAAAAATAGAGAATAGTATCCAAATATATCCCCCCAATTATGTTTTTATCATTATAAAATACATCAAAACAAGTCACAAGAAATAACTGTAAATGAGACAGGAAGGAGTATCAATGTCAGTCATCAAATCTGCTTACTAGGTGTCCAATGGGTCATTTCACATATTGATTTATCTGGAAACTTACTGGTCTGTATCGCATGTATCACATAGTTTGGATCGAGCACAATTACGACTGCTATCAGGCTAATAGGCGTTTTAGAATCTTTCTTTTTCTTTTTGGAGCTGGCACCGCTTGTATCTGTTTCCAGCATTATTATTACGCTCTTTCTAGGTGCCTTGATTCTTGTTATGATCATATATAAATAGTCATTCGTGACTAATGTGCTCATTCTAAGTAGAGATGACATATTCGTCAGCAAAAGGGAGGAAAATGACAAAAACATTCAAAAATATTGGGAAGGAAATGTTAGTTTGTTTTATCCATACAGAAATAGAACTTTCGGAAAGGCGAAAAAACAGGACTACTATCAATTTTGTTTTAGTCATCGTACACCAAGTGATAAATTTTAGGAATGGAGGTATAGGATGAAGAAGGCTATTAAATACGGTCTCATTAGTATCATTGGATTAATGGTTATCGCGTTCGGCGGCTTTTACATTTGGTCGGAGCAAACATATAAACCATCCGATGAATTGTATTCGTTTGTTGGAAAGGGGAATATAAAAAAGGAAAATGGGTTTGTCACATTCCAACCAACCAAAAGCAAGAAAGTGGGCATTGTCCTGTATCCAGGTGCTAAGGTAGAGCCGGAGGCATACAGCTATTATGCAAAAGAATTAGCGAAAGATGGATATACAGTAGTTATTCCAGAGGTGAGGTTCAACTTCGCTTTGTTTGATAAAAACAGAGCTGAAAAAGTTAAAAATGCATATCCATCTGTGGAGAAGTGGTACGTTGGCGGACACTCGTTAGGAGGAGTAGCTGCGGCCGCATATGCGTATGAGAATCCAAGAGAAGTGGAAGGAATTATCTTCCTCGGTTCTTACCCGAGTGACTCTAATGACTTTTCGAAAACGAAAGTTCCTATGCTATCGTTATATGCAGAATATGATGGATTATCTAAAGTAGAGAAGTTCGAGGAGACAAAGCATTTATTTTCTAAAGAGGCAAACATGCATAAGATAGCGGGGGGAAACCACGCCCAATTTGGCCTATACGGAAAGCAAAAAGGAGATAATGAAGCGACTATTTCAGCTAAGGAACAACAAGAAGAAATGATTGTCGTCACAAAAAAGTGGCTTCATGGAAATGGGGAGTAAGTAAGATTCTACATGAGCCTTGAGAGAAAAACATGGGACTAAAGGAATTGGTTGAGGCAGGAAAAGTCAGCTATAAAGGCTGAAAATCGTAAACTCAATCAATAATAGTTTCAGAAACTTGATTATGAACAACTGGGCGACCTTCTTAAGTAAGAAGGCGTCTATTTTGGTTTGTAGTGTTTATCCAAAGCCGGGAGCTTTATTACTGGTAATTGTCTAATAAGAAAAGACACTTTTAATCGGGATTAAATAAACAAGGGTTACAGCTTGAGCTACAACCCTTGTAAGAATTCGATATAGTTTTTATCTTATTAGCTTAAAGGTTGTCCATCAAATGCTTTAACATCTAATGGCGCAGTGAGGAATTCTTTAGCTTTTCCAACAAACGAGGTGAAGTGCTCACTTGAATTATGGCTTGCTACCGCTTGTTTATCTTGCCAAATTTCAACCATTGTAAATTGATTGTCTTTCTCTGTAGCCTTGTGTAGGTTGTAAGAAACATTTCCGCTTTCCGCTCTTGAAGCTTCAATTAGTGGTTGAATCTCCTCTAGAAATGCATCTTGTTTTGCTGGGTTAATATTGAATACGGCATGAATGATAATCATTAAACGTCATCCTCTCTTTTGCTAAGCATCAAATTAATTATTTAAAGAAAGTAAAAATAACATACTTGTAAATATAGTGAATGGATTTATTAATAAATTACTTCCATTGAGCGACTTTATTAATTGGAAGACGAACAGATTGATGACCATTATCAGCTGCTTTACCGATTGAAATTAGCATGACTGGTACGTAGCGCTCTTTTTCTAATCCAAAAGCTTCTGCAATTTTGTCTTTTTCATAGCCGCCAATAGCATTCGTATCATAGCCATAAGCACGTGCAGCAAGCATAAGTTGCATGGATACAAGACCGCCATCAACTAGAACGACGTCTTTCATCTGTTCATTAGTGATGTTTTCGAAATATCCAGCAAATGAGGCTAATATTCCTTCTTTTACATCTAAAGGCATATACCCTAGCTCTACAGCTTTACCGTAGATTTCTTCAGCGTTATCAAAATTTTTCAAATCACCAAATACAGCAATTACGGCGGAAGACGTTTCGACCTGATTTTGGTTGAAGCGAGCAAGAGGCGCAAGTGTTGCTTTTGCCTCAGGACTTTCAATTACAAGAAAGCGCCATGGTTGCATATTGATTGAAGAAGGAGCTAGTGTTGCTAAGGTAAGTATTTCCTCCATTTCTTCTCTACTGATTTTTACGGATTGATCATAATTTTTTATGGACCGGCGTCCTGTGACAATTTCTTTGAAATCATTTGTTAATTGTACTGTTGCAGTCATAGTTGAATTCTCCTCTTTTTATCTTATTTATCTTTAGTGGTTTTATTTTTAGTTATGCTTATTTCAAATGGTAATGAAGCGAGCATTAAACTTGGCTTATGTTTTTTTGTATGCGTGTCAGCATATCTGTTAACTCTTGACGTTCTTCTTCGTTAAAATCTTTAAGCATCAAAGTGACAAAACGAGCTTTTTCGGCTTGGTAGGAAAAAATTTGTTTGCGGCCATGATCTGAAAGACAGACAAGTGTAAATCGATTATCCTCCGGATCTTTGCGTCTTACAATCATCCCAGTAGCTTCAAGTTGTTTTAAATGCCGTGTAATCGCTGCACCGTCAATGTTGACCTCTTTTTGAAGAGCTGTTTGACTCATTTCATCAGCTTGATAAAGCTGATATAAGATATCATGTCTTGATTGACTGATGCCCATACAACTTTCGAATTTTGAACTTATCTGTTTGTTAAGGCAGTTCATTTTATATAAAATAAGAGATTCATTCGAACATGAATTCGTCAAGAAACACCCTCTTTTCGGTTAGTGAAAAATAGTTGATGGCTCAATAGTTGATGCGTCAATTAATATACTACAGACCAAATAATATAGCAAGCATTTATGTGGTGCAATATTTTTGCCTACAACTGTATCCCATTATAAATACAGTCAAACTCCATTACTAGATCATCCTATGTGTTCATTATACTCTTGCATATTTCCTCCTACTCTCCGTATGAGTGAAAATTTCAGCTGCACTTATTCATATACTTTTATGTTTTTCATTTAACCTTTTTATAATTCCTTTAACTGTTCAGTTCGAATCTTTCAAGCTCATTAAATTGTTTTGTCTTTTACAAATGGCACAGGATAATGATTATTAGCCATGTAAATCCCATTCTTTCCTATTGGTTCTGTTTTTGTGACTATGTTATAAAAAAATGACTACTTACAAATATTTAGCTACTGAAATAAAATAAGAATATGCTTAAACATATCTAAAAAAAATCATTTGGAGGAATTAATTGTGATAATTGGAATCATTGGTGCAAGTGGTAAAGTCGGAAGACTTATTACGAAAGAGGCAATTGATAGAGGTTATGATGTAACAGCAATAGTGAGAAATGCTTCAAAAATCACAGATACAAATGTTAACGTTCTTGAGAAAGATATTTTTTCTCTTTCTGCATCAGACCTTAGATCATTTGACGTTGTTGTAAACACATTTAAAGCACCGGATGGCGAGGAACATCTATATGTTGAATCTGGAAAAGTCTTGGTTTCAGCTCTTAAAGAAGCTCCAGATACAAAATTAATCGTAGTGGGAGGTGCGGGAAGTCTCTTTGTTGATGAAGAAAAAACAACAAAACTTATGGACACACCTGATTTCCCGGATTTTGTTTATCCAACTGCGTCCAATGCGGCGAAACAACTTGAGGAATTACAAAGTGCAGATTCGATAACATGGACTTATATCAGCCCTGCTGGTTTCTTTGACCCAGAAGGAAAAAGGACGGGTTCTTATCAAGTAGGAAAGGATCATGTCATCTTAAATAGTAAAGGGCAAAGTTATATTAGCTATGCAGACTATGCCATCGCGGTATTGGATGAAATTGAAAAGCCACAACATGTTAATGGAAGATTTACCATTGTCGGAGAAGCAGAATAAATGAAAGAGCTGTGATCTGTATGCATCACAGCTCTTTCATTTTATACAGATAAACGCTAAGCTAGAGGGAGGAGAACCACTTTCGATGATTGATTTACGAGTTTTATAAACCCTATGTCTACAATAGGGTTGCTTACTGTATATGTTACATTTATCGTTATCTTTACTTTAGCGATACTTTATCTTTGCGAAAGGCAGCAAAATGGAATAGGTATTCATGTAATAACTTGAGAACCTTTGTGTTTGCGTTCAGCTGATTGCAGAAGTTTTCTGAAAAAAGCTAAAGAATATTGAAAAACTGGGCTTTGAATAAACGTATAGATAAAGGTCATGACAAAAACAGGTCCTCCCAAGAAATAACCTGCAATGAGAACTAGGCTTTCTACGATGATCCTAGCCTGACTAACCGATAACCGTGTCCTATCGGAGAGTGAAAGCATAAAACCATCTCTGGGACCGGCTCCAAGCCCAGCTGCTATATATAAACCTCCACCCATTCCAGTAATAACAATTCCAGCTAACAGGATCAAATAGTCCGTCCATGTATGTGAAGCATTGGGGAGAATATCAGACCACAAGAAAAAGTCCATAATGGGACCAATTAACATGGCGTTCAAAACCGTGCCGATATTAATATATCGACGGTCTGCCACAAAAGAAACCGCCATGAGAATCAGACCGCATATTATGCCCCAAGTTCCTATTGTTAAACCATGTTGATCATACAATGCAACATTCAAAACATCCCATGGGTGTAAACCGAGGTATTTTACCTCAACAGCCATCGCGGTTCCCAAACCAAAGAAAATCAGGCCAGAAAATAAAAAAAGGTAGCGGAGTAAAACCATCATTGTATTCACCTCTCATATTGTATATGTAATTTAGTGTTTATCTGGGCTCAAAGCTGCAAGATAAAGGAATTAAAACGCCTGGAAGGGCGATGCTTTACAAGTGATTCATCATACCTCATGTTTCTTATAGGAATATGATATACGAGCTAGTAATACGTTCTTTTTCCACGATGGCAACTTTTTAGCCTTGTGGGCATCAACGAAAAAATATGAAGGGTTAATAAAGACAAATTGCTGTTTAATAAAGAGCCAGAAGGGACGATCGTCTAGATTTGGGAAAGAACTAGTAGTATCAATATCTTAAGATGCTTTCCATACTTGCAACTTAATTTGTCAAAGAGAAAAACGGCACAATGTTCGTATTATTTAGGTGTTCTGTTAAACAGTTTTTTATCAAAGTAAAATTTTGAATATTATGATATATTATAAAGG
>NZ_JBHXAS010000081.1:0-22722 GCF_042727425.1 Peribacillus sp. NPDC060253 | reverse complement strand
CCACTTGGATGCCAGGGTTTTCTTTTCTTAATTAACGAAATATAGTAATTTCATTGAGCTGTAACAGAAGCGGACGAGGCTCCCTCGACTTCCGTATTTCCCTTGATGTTTGTTCGATTTGTGAAAGTTTCTGAACTTCACTGACGCATATCCTCAATAGTCTGGTCCCATCGTTCAACGACTTCTTTAGAATTTTTCAACTTTATTTTAATACCAGAGGTGATATCTGCATACTTTGCAACATCCTCACGTGCCGAGACAACCTTAGCTAAAAATCGTTCTCTTTGGTATCTTGCAGTTGGCAATTCTTTTAATCTCACTAAAGAAAGTCGAATATAATGCGCTTTCCCTTTCCAAAACAGTACCAATGTAGCTTTATGGGTACGAATGATATTGGCTGTAGTCGAAGTCTCTGGCCATAATCCAATTCGTAGTTCCTTACTGCTTATGGCTACGATTTCTCCAACGCTTATCATCGCGGTATGTGGCCATCCCGCTTCACTTACCGTTAACAGCATCATGGCTTCATGCTGCTTGTCGGCCAATTCTTTGCCATTTAACAAGTCGAATACCTCTTCTGACATCTCCATCCCAATCATTTTTCCACCTTTTTCCCCTAAGTAATTAACACTAAATCCCCTGGCAATTTTGCTATGTTTTGCTGCTATATTTCATCCCGTCCCACCGTTTCGCACCGAAAACATCTATCTCAAATTGATCTAATGCTCTGTAAGCCAGATGGTCAATGATATCGTTAACGTTCTCAGGATGATTATAGAATGCAGGCATAGGAGGGAAAATAATGGTCCCCATTTTGGAAAGTGCCGTCATATTCTCCAAATGAATTGTATTTAGAGGGGTTTCTCTTGTCATTAGTAATAATTTTTTTCTTTCTTTCAACATGACATCAGCAGACCTTGTTAATAAATTATCCGCTAGACCCATGCGAATAGATGCTAGAGTTTTCATACTGCAAGGGGCTACAATCATTCCATCAACCCGGAAAGATCCACTTGATATTCTTGCTGCTTGATCTTTGTATGAATAGGAATGATCAGCTAATCCCTCTACGTCCTTAACAGAATATGAAGTTTCATGTTGAATGGTGGCATGTGCCCAAGGGGACATGATTAAATGGGTCTCAACTCCACTGTTTTTAAGCATTTGAAGAATCCTTATACCGAAAATGGCTCCAGTCGCTCCTGTAATCCCAACAATGATTTTCATTAATTCCCCTCCTTATTCATTAGTCACTGAATTGAAACTTTGAAATTTAGAGAATTTATACATTGGAGAAACCAGGAACAAATCGCCTTGGATCTACCTCTTTAAATTCTGACCTTTTAAATTCATCTTTTAAATGAAAGGGTACAGTACAGTCATAAATGGTCTTACAGGAAACCCCTTTTTCCTGAATAGATGTGCTGTAAGCTGGATCTTGTGAAGGATCTAACGGATGACAACGTACTCCAGGAATGAATACTGTATCAACATCACCTTGGTATCGAGTATTTAATGCCCATAAAACATCATTGCTATCGAATGGATCCACATCTTCATCCACTATGAAGACATGCTTAAGCTCAGAAAAGGCAGCGAACGCCAACAGTGCAGCTTGTCTTTGACGTCCTTCATCGCTTGGCTGACTTTTCATAAATTGTAAAACTGCCATGTATTTACCGCCGCCTGATGTATGGGCATACACATTTAATAATTTGCCTGGCATTGCCTTTTCCACCATTTGAAGTATGCTTGCTTCTGTAGGAATACCAGCCATATTCACATGTTCTTCACTCGGGCCAATAACTGTTTGCATAATTGGATTGATACGATGTGTAACCGCTTTTACTTTGATTAAAGGCAGTTCAGCTACTGCTGAACCCGTATAACCAGGGAATTCCGGCATTGCTTTTCCGGTATTGGTGTTTTGATCTTCTCGAACACGTACTCCAGGAACCAATTCCCCTTCTATCACATATTCAGCATTTGCGATAGCTTTTTCATCAATGGTCAAGCATTGAACTAGTTCAACAGCTTCATTTCTAATCGCTCCTGCAACACTCAATTCATTAAAGCCTAGAGGTGTCGTTGGTGCTTCAAAACAAGCCGCTACTTCAATAGCAGGGTCAACGCCGATACTAATGGAAATAGGTAATGGTTTTCCGGCTTTTTCTGCCTTTTCACGAAAAACTTCTAAATGTCGGCCAGGAACAAAATACATGGACATCTCATCTTTACTTTGTAAACATAAACGATGTATCGTAATATCTGATTCTCCCGTTTCTGAATCAGAGGCATAGCACATGCCAATGGTGATATATGGACCCGCATCTTCCTCTGTATTCGTAGGTGCAGGAATTAATTTTCTAATATCGAAATCTGGATCTTCTGCATAGTGAACCACTTCTTGAGCTTTCGCTTTATCATTTGAAATCGTGATTGGATCAATTGGAGATTTTACAGCCTCATTTAAAAGGAACCCCAGTCGCTCCGGTTTTGTATCAAGCATGAGGCCGACTCTTTCCCGGCTGGCTAATAGTCCGATCACCACGCTTGCATCTTCATGTCCCAATACATGATTGAAAACCATGGCAGGTCCAATTTTTGTTGGGCGCATTACTGTTCCGCCTGCCCCAACATGACGATAAACCCCAGATAGTTCAGCATGTGGATTGACTGGTTCATTTGTTTCAATTAATTGTCCTGGAATGGCTTGTAAAAGTTCTAAAGCAGAACGTAAATCAGTTACTTTTTTCTTTTTTGTAGACATTAAAAATCCCCCTAGCATTCATATAATCAGTGCCCTATGTACTATTCGGTTTCAACGGAACTATATGATAACGGTTACAAGGAATATATTAATGTGTATTTCTACTATACAGTCAATAGGTATTTGAAAAATCAAGTAATTTTTTCTACTGGGATTTGCAGCTGACAAAAATCAACACTATTATCATTCTCGTAAAAAGTCGTATCTAATAGACAAGCGTCTATAACATCCCCTACAATTCTATAATGATTATCACTAATCCATTGAACCAGCTTATTTAAAAACTCAATATTATATGGCATTCCATATTTATACACGCATGCATATTGCCCAGCAGGCAAGGTTATCATATTCTCCATATCAGGATCTATAAAAGGTAAGGAAGTATATATTCCCGCACCCTCGAAAATATCATCCGTGCCAAGCTTATCCTTTAAAATAACCGTGCCAAATCCCTCGGAAGGCAGCATCTCATGTTTACTTAATACATTCCAAGCTTTCATCAGTGTTAAATGTAATTCCTCTCGGCACAATTTATTTTCAAAGGGTATAAACAAGACATCCCTTTCAGGAAATTCTTCTATAATAGGTTTATCCAATTCGCTCTTAATATTTTTGGCTTCTGAATATTTCATTAACCTCTGTTGGATAAATGTGCGTGTATTCATCAAGGTATTTATTTCTTTATCTATGAATTCTTGATGAAATTCCAAAAGTGACATGGCAGTAGTCAAATTCCGATTTCCAATATGGTGCTTAATATCATTCAGTTTGATGCCAATCGACTTCAAAAAACAAATTTCCCTTAGAAATGGAATCTGAACTGCACTATAATAGCGATAACCATGTTCATCTATATGTACAGGTTTAAATAATTCAATCTTATCGTAATAAATGAGTGTTTGCCTTGAGATACTGTGAATGGAAGCCATTTCACTGATTGATAAATAATTCTCCAATTCTGTTCCTCCTCTACCAAGCCTTTTTCAAAAATTCTTCTTTAGTCATAAATAAACTATTACTTCTTGTCATATAGGTGGAAATGATGGGAATCTCTACGTATAAAACAAACAGTATACTATATCAAATCGAGAAAAAGATATTTTGAATATTTAATTCAAGACGTATCATTTATAAAGCCTATTTAATTTAAAGCATCGTACAAATTAAAGTTTTCATCTTCATTAATATCCTGCCTATTCCTTACTAGCTCTTCTCCCCTCACTTTACCATTTTTTCAAAATGAAAGAATGGTATATCCAAGACTAAGTCTATGAATAATAAAGTCCATCATTGGAATAGAAATAATTTGTGGAAAGGCGCTAGTTAAATGCTGCAGCTGCAGAACGTAAAAAGCAGTTAAATATGGTCAAGATCAGATAGGAGCACCGTAAAAATTAATAACCACATTATGGTCAACTGATGATTCGTATCGTTCTAATTTAACAAATGCAAAATGGGATCATCCTTGTTATAATTTGCAATCGAATCTTTTCATATAGATGGTCTTTTGGCAGTAATAACCATTGGTTTTAAAGAGGGTGCTAACACTCGAGTAAAAAAGAATTGGGGGAACATCACTCCGGGTAAAAATTAAATAAATGAAACTATAGGAGCATTATGAAAAAATACATCCTGTTGATCTTATCACTTTTTGTATGAATTGCATTTTTGATTGTGTTAGTCATTTTTAAGAAAGAAAGTACTTTACGGACTTTTCACGTTACTAGCGAACAAAAGTTGTCCCAAAATACGCCACATATGTAGTATATTTTGGGGCTACTCGACGTTTACTAAATTTTAGCGTTCATAGTATTCTCGAATACTGAATAGTCAGTTATTTCATATTAACAGTTCTTTTCAATCCGAAGTTTTTTAACTGTTATTCTAGTCTTAAACCTTGGTTTGACTCATTGTTCTCAGACGATATTAGATTTCTACTATTGTATATAAGTTATCCATCTCTTTATAATTCTCACGTTCTAAAAAAGATGGTAAATAGCTTTAGAATGTTTATATTTAGTTTTATTGTTTGTTAGCACAGACTCAACACTGTTTTTCTTCAATAAAATAATTGAATAATGTCTTTAGTAACAGGATGAAGGAATTACAACCAACTTCACTTCCCTATTAACTAACTATTAAATTATTTCATGTACTATTCCTAAACTCAATCCTTCGTCATTTGCAAACATGTACCATTCTTCATCTCCCTTTTCATTATACAATTCTTCTGAGATGTTGGTATTTTCCACAATAAAATCCTTAATACGATTATCTAAACGATCATAGAAATTCATTGTATTTTTAGCCTTCTTAGAAGTTGATTGAACAGACATACTTCCATCATGTATGAGAATTATTGTATTGGGATATGCTTTTCTATAATGTCCACTAATCAAAAGTAACGCACCCATAGAAACACAAGATCCTACACCAATGGTTTCAACTTTCGTTTTACTTGATTTAATAGCATCAATGGCAGAAAAACCTGCCACAACATCCCCACCATCAGATGTTATATAAACTTGTATTGTCTTTCTTTTATCTATTGGAATATTCAATTCTTCATCTTCTCGATTCCATTCTTGAATCCAATAAACAATTTTATTGACAATGGTTGTATCCACTTCATAATTAAAATAAATTTTCCGTTCTTTTAGTCCAAGGTAAAACTGATACTCCTCAAGAGAGTCAGGTAAGCTTCCTATTATTTCCAAATATTCTTTATTGAATTCAACGTTTTTCATTATAAAATCCTCCTTAATAATATGTGGAGTTACAGTAAGAAAAAGGGGAATTACACAATCATATCTATTTATTAATTTATTCAGCAATCACTATCTCTGCAACAGCATTTATCATCATTTTAAGTCCATTATTTTTTAAAACATAGTTAAGTGAACTAGAAAAAGGGAGGCTTAGCTAATATAGAGAACACCATGAATCAAATGAGCTAGATTTTAGCCTAAACAAGTCCTGGTCGAAGATAAGCCGACTGGACTAAAAAAGGCATCGAGCCAGACCTCTTTTGTATTTTCAAAGGATCTCCGTTTTGGGTTGAGATTCAACATTCGAATCAAATGAAAATAAAGCACATCTGCTTATATGTGCTTCCTACACGCAAAAAAAAGGCTCCAGTAAACTAAATCATATTTTCACAGGATAAAATCTAAAAATAAGAAATAAAAGTAAGATTTGTTTAAATAACATACTATATGCCCTCAACAATTTTGGTTTGGAACGAAGTCAAAGATTCGATTTTCACAAAAAGCATCCAACAATTGAAATTCTTCCCCTGTAAATAGTAAAGCCTTTGGAATTAGCGATTCCAAAGGCTTTTTCTATATGAAAAAAGTAACAAATTTAACACTCAACATGAATCAATTACAAAGTCTTTACGGTAAACCTTATATAGTCGCTACTCTGGATTTTTCACGTCTAATCGGAGCGGGCTTGACTCCCAGCGGAATCAGCGATTCATACTCTTCTCCACCTAATTGCTTTTTATGTTCAGCCTTTGCCTTTTTGATGAGTTCAGTGTTCTGCATTACTTCAATAGCTGAGGAAGCAATGACTTTTCCTGCTAACAACATGCCTTTGTGGGCAATGGAGGTTTTTCCTTGTGCCACCAATTGCCAAGTATGTGGCTGAGTTCTAAACGCACATGTCGTTACATAAATTTGCCCTGTAGGCACTATCCAGCTTACATCACCAACATCCGTAGACGCTGCAATAAAGTCAGGTTCAAGCAAATACTCGTTAACTTTATCCGATAGCACTTTTCCGTTATGATTACGGATTACTTTCTTTTCTTCTTCTGAAAAAGTAGCCTGAATAGATTTAGAGAAATCATTCTCTTCTTGGGTATAAGATTCAGCTCCGATTTGCTTGAAATGATTGTGCATTAAAGACCCCAAGGTGATGTTGGGAATCAAATCCGCAGAAGCCGAATCAATTTGAATGTCCACTTGTGTTCCTGTCATCATGGATGCTCCCCGGGCCACATCCATCTTTTATTGAGAGAGCTGCAAATATCTGCGCCATTCATATTTTGAATGAAAGAACTGCCATCGAAACGGAACATCGAATGAAAGGAGAATTGCTTGAAGAGATATTACGACAGCCACGTCAAGATTTCTATGTCACCAACAAACTTTCTTATCTAGGTTACAACCTCAATAAACCTCATTATGTGTTCGTTTTTCAATTACAGAATCAACATATTATGAATGAGGGTGACGACTCATTATCCAATGCTAGGAATCTGATTGCTGACATTCTGAAAAAACAGACAACCCATGCTGAAGAACATATTTTGGTTTCAAATCAATTTGTTCAGGTCCATGCGTTAATACCCGAAGATTTATTAGTAAAACGGAAACTAACTATTACACAATACGGAAATGAACTATTAGGAGAAATCAGGAGTCAAATTCCTTCTTTACAACTTTTTATTGGTATTAGTAACCTTTGTCAAGACATCAATAGTTTTCATCAAGGATTTAAGCAAGCAAACAAGGCCATCGAAATTGCACAAATTAAAAGACAAAAACAACGAGTGATCCTATTTTCTGAATTAGGTCACATATCAATCTTATTAGACGCAAGAAATCCAAAAGAATTAGAGAATTATGCCAATGGAGTCTTAGGTCCTGTCTTCGATTATGATACGCAAAATTCGACGGAGTTATTGAAAACACTATATTTTTATTTGAGTAACGAGTGTAATTTACATAAAACCGCACGCAAAATGAACTTATCAATAGGAGGAATGCGTTATCGCCTGACTCGACTAAAGGATTTATTCGGGATCGACTTAATGAATTCTTCTACTCGGAGTGAGGTTCAATTATCCTTAGACATCTATATCGCGTTTGGCAAAACTTCTTTTGCTAAATGAGAAAAACAAAAGAACTAATCCATTTGTTAAGTTGTATACGATAAAACTACATATATAGTAAACGCTCAAAAAAACAATACAGGCATCTTTATTTAGACCCGTACTATACCAGATGAAAAGTCACTTTCGTTGCAGCTAAAATGATACAATCTTGCCACCAACGATCATACTATTCCACCTTATGAGTGTTTAATCGCTGCTAACGCTAATAATATCCATATAACATAATTCGATCATGTACATGACTCGACTGGGATCTATCAACATGCAGATGATACCACGTACGAATTCTCTGGACCCTGACCTATGGATATATGTATACAATAACGAAGTTGATGCAATCAATGGAAAAACAAGACCATTATAATTGATTGGCTTCTCAAACATTAAACAAACAAATTAATGAACAATCAACTATTGATACTATACTAATTAGTAAAAAGCCGGCAATCCTATCAGAGGAAAGCCGGCACAAAGCGCTGTAATTTAAATCAGCCTATCCTAATATATTTATTTTGATTTATAAAGGCGTAATCGTTCTGAAAGATTAGGATTCTTTTTAAAAAAAGACTACCATTGGCAGCCTTAATGAATTTATTTATCATATGGTCAAACTAACCATTGCAACACTAGACTTTTGAGATCCATGGTGAATAGACCGTAATCAATGACGACCATTTCATCATTCTCGTTATATCCGACATTATCCAAACGCAAATCTATTGGTATAATACCGTACCTCAGGAATTTTAATTCCAAATTGATCAGTTTCGTATATTCCTTGATTGCTAACGGCACATTCGTGTCCACCTTCTTCATGATAATCCAGCCCGTCCCATGCTCCTTAACCGGACATATATACTTTTTGACTTCCTCATTACAGTTATTATATATATAGGCTTCATTTGCATTGCTTATTAATCCTACTTCTGACAATGCAATTTTTAAAATATAGCCATTATTTAAATCATAGACGACTCGGTTAAAACCATGCCCGATCATTTTATATTTGAATTTCAGAGTTTTTTTAGCAGTAACCATTTGTTGATCTGCCGTATTGAGAAATTGGAATGTCCCTATTTGAGATATCCAAGACTCAATGGCTTTTATCTCTTGCCGGGACAGCATTTTACTTTTATTCGGCTGGTATAGCCTTTCCTTACCAAGGTTAATAATTGGCCACATTCTCTAAACGTCTCCTTTTTAATTTTTTTTCTAGAGTGATGGATTTTCCAAGGAGATGAAAAAACAAGTACATGGAAGAATCAATAATAAGCAAAAGATTTTGATTAGGCTGTTATTGGAAATGAGTAATTGTATAGTTTTTAATGTCAAATAGTGGGAAAGATATTCTATTTGCCGTTCCCAAGTCACTTTCATCATCCACGGATTTATTAACAAGCATGTTCTCAGATTCTCAAGATTTTTCCTTCGATATATATAATATGACTTTCATATAAAAACGGCTTGTACTATAGCTGAAGATACTGGCAAAAAGTCTACACTTTATTCGAATGAAGGATGGAGAGAGAGAAAACGGCTTATTTTTGAAGTCTTCTTAAATAAATTCAAAAACCCCGGGGTGGTTTTTAAAGACCAGATCCGGGGTTTTCTTCTTTTCATTTTGTTTTCATTTTGTTTTCATTTTTGATAAGTATGCTTCAAGAATTATGCTAATAAGTCAACATCATTTGGTTGCTCCATATGATTATTCTTTTTAATGGAAAGCGCAGCAATTATTGAAATTGCGGAACATGCGATTAAGAACCAAAAAGCCCCATTGTAGGATCCTGTAAGGGTGATGATAAAGCCCATGACAAGAGGTGATATGAAGCCTGCTGCCTGTGCCCCCATATTAATCACTCCCATCGCAGAACCGATAACCTTTTTAGACATGATTTTATGCGGCAAAGCAAATGCAACTGTAAAGGCAAAGCTCTTAAAGATCATACAAAGATTCAAATAAACCATTGCAGCTACTAAGGAGTTCGATGTAAACATCAAATATAGGAATATCCCTGACATAAGCATGCCAAATGCCGCATAATATTTTTCCAAATTATTAAAATACCGGTCAAGAAGCCAGCCACTGAACAACATAGCAACTCCCGTTGAGATACCCGGTAACGCTGCATATAAACCCATGGACAAGAGATCCATCCCTCTAGCTTCCATCAAATAGGATGGAATCCAGGAAGAAAGTCCCCAGTTTACTATTCCGGCAGCAAACCACATGACAGTTATTTTCCACAATCCAGAATTCACCAACAATTCCTTCATTGGCACGCTATTCTCTATTAATGCCTTGTTTGTTACAGTGCTTTCTTTTGGTTTAAAAAACACCCAGAATGCAATCGTTAATAATATTCCTAGCAATCCAATTACATAAAACATGTTTCTCCAGCCCATAAATAATATCATCGGCGCAGCCACCAATGGGGCAAGTGCCATCCCAAAATAATTGGAAGACATTAAGTAAGCAGAAGCCTTTGGCCTTTCATCCCGGGGAAAATAATCCGCAATTCCCTTTTGGGAAGCTGAAGGATACCCTCCTTGTCCAAGACCAAAGAGAAAACGTATGATAAGTAACGAAATAAGAGACCAAGCAAAACCAGTAAATACGGTAAAAACCGACCACACTATGATGGACCATATTAAGACTTTTCTCGAGCCCAGTTTGTCTGTCATCCATCCTCCTGGTATTTGCATGATCGCATAGGATAAGAAGAAGCTACTTAAAATTGCCCCGACAGCAGCAGCATCCAAATTAAATTCTTCCTTAATAGATACAACAGCCACACTCATGACCATCCGATCCAAATAATCAACCAGATAACCAACAAACAGTAAAAATAATATAAAGTGCTTATTTTGGGACACTCCAATGGAACGCTTCATCTTATTCCTCCCTTTTCTACTCATTTTTCGCAGGCAAATTAATTGGAATTATTTATCGACCCTGAAATGTTCCCACTGTATCAGTTTTTGAACTTTGAATACTTTTAATTACTTTGCCATCTCGTGCTCCTGTGTATTCCCCCTGGTAAACGGTTAATTTTCCGTTTATATAAACTGCAAGAATGCCTTCTGGCTCTGATAGCGGATTCTCGAATGTAGCTAGATCTTTAATTTTTTCGGGATCGAATATAACAATATCTGCCTGATAATCCGTTTTTATTAGCCCCCTATCCTTTAATCTCATCAGCTGCGCAGGAGCACCTGTCATTCGACGAATGGCTTGTTCAAGTGTCAAAGCACCTTCTTCCCTAACATATTTTCCTAATACTCTCGGAAATGTCCCATATAACCGAGGATGCGGCTTTCCACCAAAAATCCCATCAGATCCTACCATTTGCAGTGGATGACACATGCCCAGCAAAACATCTTCTGCAAAACCCCAATGAATAACCATGGCTACATTTCCCTTTTCCTCTATCAGAATATCAAATGCGGCATCTTCAGGGGGCTGCTGCCTGATTTCTGAAATTTCAATCAGATTTTTACCTTCTAAGCTTTTATTAGAAGTAGTTTGAACGGATGTAATAACGATATTTTTCCAGCCACAATTTAAAACCCAATTTTCATATTCTGTGTTTGTTTTAAATTCTTCCGTGATTCTTTTTCGGATTTCTGGAACACCCAATCGAATCAGCATTTCTTCCGTTCCCCCTGAATGCATCCATGGCGGAAGTATGGCATGAAAAACGGTTGAAGCGGCTGAATATGGATATTGATCAAAGGTAATTTCAATCCCTTCCCGTCTAGCGGCATTCATCTTGTCCAGGGCTTTCTTAAATTTATCCCGATTTCCCTGGCCGATTATCTTAAAATGGGAAATATGTAATCGTACACCGGATTGTCTGGAGGCATCTATGACTTCATCCAAAGCTGTTAAAGAGTGAATGCTTTCATTGCGAATATGGACAACGAAACAGCCGTCATATTTCGCAGTACTCTTACATATTTCAATTAATTCTTCCTTATTGGAAAAAACGTTTGGGGGATATACCAAACCTGAGGACAAGCCTACTGCTCCTGAACGCATTCCTTCCTCGACCAGCAAACGCATTTTTTCCAATTCTTGTTTAGTAGCCGCTCTATCCTCAAATCCCATAACCAAGGAACGGACCGCGCCATGAGGTACTAGGTAAGCAGCGTTGCCTATCATCTTTGACTTTTCTAGAAATGAAAAATATTCATCAATGCTATTCCATGGCCACTCCCCTATATCGCCATTTAGTCCACTTAATTGTTTTTGCCATAACGGCTTTGTTTTTTCTGATACAGGAGCGACAGAAATGCCATCCTGTCCAAATAATTCTGTAGTCACACCCTGAAGTGCCTTGATTTTATGAACTTCCGGAACGGTGCAAAGCAAATCAGAATGGACATGAGGATCAATAAACCCTGGGGAAACTGCCAACCCATTGGCATCGATAGTTCGTACAGCTTGTTCACCGCTTAAATTCCCCATAAAAACAATTTTTCCATCCTCAATTCCAATGTCCGTTTTCGTCCAGGGGTTGCCTGTTCCATCATAAACCCTTCCATTTTTAATTATTACATCCAGCATTTGAACACATCCTTTATATGTTAGTTAGACTAATAGATTATTTAAAATAGAATCAAAAGGGTAAATAGGTCTGCTTATATTCTTGTAATCAAAGGTTGATAGCTTTGCACTGCTTAACCCTGGCGAGTCAACCGTTATAATTTCTTTAGCAATAGGCATGAAGGCTGCCCGGAAATGGTGAGATGATTTCAATCCAACAATACTTGATTTTTCAACATCTATTCCATGAAGGAGGAAAATTTGTTCGTCAAATGTCTGTGAATTTACAGAGCATATAACGATATCCACGTTTCCAACCACTAATCTTGCACTTCTCCCCAGGTTCACTTTGCTTCCTTTCCACATCGGTGAGGACTGAATAAACTTGCCATCAGATAGACTTTTTACATACGCTGATAATTGTAGAGGGTTGCCGTGTAATGTATCTGTTTTACCGCCTAATACGACTTGAATTAGGGAACCTACACCTTCTTTATGGGCCATTTCCGCTACTCCTGGATCAAAAATAAATCCAAAGCAGCTATTTGGAATGTTTGCTTCAATCATTTCCTGCAATAAAAAGGTGCCATCTCCTGGTGTACCCGCACCAGGATTATCGGAAGCCTCATTAATGATGATGGGCATTTCCTTCTGGGAGGAAGCATATGTAATGGCTTTCTTTGGTGAAGGCAATATAGGAAAAAATTCATCTTTCTTCTCAAAAATTCTAACAGCTATATCATCTGAAATTTTTTGTGCTAATGAGGGTTCATTGTTCGTAATGGCAATTACTGAAACTCCTGCGTGAGGGATATCTGAATATGGGAAGCCGTGAAATAAGGTACAATCAAGCACCTCAGGATGCTTTTCCCATTGCTGGCACCATTCATTGATTTCTTTAATTGGAGAATAGTAGGAAGTAGTAGTAGGAATAAGTAATGGTAATTTAGTTAGAGACATTTCCGGGTTAACTTTACCTTGAATGATACGAGCAGTAACATCAATCGCTTCTATCCCCCTTTCATAGGAATCCGTATGAGGGTAATCTATATTGCCGAGTAGTACATCTGCTTCTTTAACCATGGTTTCCGTAATATTACCATGCAGGTCCAAAGCAGCTACGATTGGTATTTCTGATCCCAAAATGCTTCTTAATTCCGATAAAATCTCACCTTCAATATCGTCAATTCCTTCTGCTACTCCTGCTCCATGAAGAAATAGACAAATCCCGTCCAGTTTGCCCGAATTCATAATGCTTGATATTAATAGATTTTTTGCTTTTTGAAACGTTTCCGGTGTTATCGTTCCTGATGGATTGGCCATGGCTGCAAAGGTCGGCACAATTTCAATCCCTAGCTCTTCTCCCCGATGGATCATCCCACCCAAATAATCCAATACACCAGTGTGCCTATCGAGAAGTTCCTCTCCTTGGGTCCATTCCCATACTTTAAATAAGTCTACTGTCGTTCTTACTCGAGAAAACGTATTCGTTTCATGAGCCAACTGACCAATTGCTATTCTCATTAAATTACCCCTTTCTTCACAAGTATTAATAATAAAAATCCTATCTGACTGACTCCTTAAAAAATTGAAATTCATACAGCTGTCTTGGTCTCCCCCGGTGTATGGGCTGTTCCTCACCAACGATGACAGCTAGATTCGTATTCTCAAGAGTATTCAGGATTCTCCTTGCACTCCTAATGGTTAAACCTAGTCCGTTAGCAAGATCATTTGCTGTGATGCTTTTATTGCCGAAGCACTCACAAAAGGAAAGTAATTTGTTTATGGTTGCAATACTGAGTCCAGCTGTTTTTGCTAAATTCATTAGTTTTGGGTCATCACTCCGCAAGGAATATTTCAATCTCCCATCTTTTCCGACAGGACCAAATACGGTTCCATCCATGTCAACCACAAAACAGCTCGGTTTATTCACTTTGGCTTTCATAAGTGCCTTACGAGCACTCACTTCTGCTTCGTTTGCTGTATGTCCAAACCCAATCCCGATGGTGGTCTCTACACCAATTTTCATGGCTATCTCATCTAATAACGGAGCTTTTTTATATTTTTGGGTCGTACTTTCAATGGCGCCACGTGTGGTTATAAATCGAACTACATCTCGTTCTGACCAGTCAAAAATAGCCTGGGCCTCTTCGCAAAAATCTATAAGGAGGTTTTGCAGTTCAGCCTTTTTACGCTGTTCTCCATATTCTGATAAGGGCTTATTTATAGAAGAAAGCAAATTATTAAAATGGAGGATTCCGATGGCAATTTGTGTATCGCTTTGAAGCAAGGCCTTCCCCTCTAAAAGAACATTATTCAGACTACTTCGAATTGCAGACATAGTAGGGAGAACCCTAAATACTAGCACCCCTAGCCCTTTTAACGATTCGTATACGGAATTAACACACGTAACGGCCACTTGTGTTTGCTTATTCTTCCACAGTTCATAATGAAAATGGACCAATTCATCGGCTTTTTGACCGGTTTTAAGAAATATCTTTTCAGGATATATTTCTAAATCCTCAAGACATTCTTTTACTTCTCTATTTGGTAATGTGTCTATGCTGATCCTCAACGGTGCTTTTATTGGATTAAAAGTAGTTTCTGTAATAATCTTAAAAAGAGTCCGATATAAAGATGTGCCTGTCGATGGAATAAAAACCATTGGCTTAGTAATATTTTGATTCTTTGCTATTTGATATGGGATAATGCCTAAAAAGAATAAAACATCCGCCTCGTCGACTCTTTTATTAATCACATTCATTGTTTCCTGTTCATGATTGTAAGGAGCAGGTAACAAGGTAATGTCGGAGTATGATTGGCCGATGGAAATCACTAGTTCTACTAAATCAATAGGACCTATAACTAATACTTTTGTATTCATTCATCCTCCACCTTTATTTTCAAATAATACCGAATAGTAAGTTTTTATTATTGTTTATAACTTTAACTACCTAAATATTAAAAGTAAATGTCTGTTAATGGACCGAAAATACGTTTTTTTGAGCAGTCAGTTATTTATTTGACCTTTCTCCATTCCATTTCCACCAGAGGATACTATATTTACGTACGTTCAGTTCATTAATAGACCTGGACCCTTTTGGATCTATTATTCATATCATACGTTAATTGGGCGATATTGGAGAAAGCATGTCTATTTGCCACATATCATTGTTAATCAAGACCTAAATTCTTAAAATATAGATACATTAAAGGACATTACATTATTCTTACACAATCGCGCTCGATTGAGTAAGAATGCTTAAAGTAATTTATGGATTTGAATTTGTTGCCATACAATTTTATAATTGTGTGAAAAAAGGATGAGGATTGTGCCTATTAATTCGTTTGAAGATTATGCAATGACATGGAAGCCGACATTAAATCGAGAAGATAGACCGATTTATCAGGCATTAGCTAAGCAGTTAGAATGTGACATTAAAGAGGGACGCTTAGTTCCAGGCACAAAACTTCCACCGCAAAGAGAATTAGCAGACTATTTGGATGTGAATCTAAGTACAATCTCAAAATCATTTAAATTAGCTGAGTTAAAAGGACTGATTAGTGCAACCATTGGTAGTGGCACTTATGTTTCATATGATGCGATTTCGAACGCATACTTGCTTTCAGAAGAAAGGCCAAAACATTTAATTGAAATGGGCGCACTGCTATCAGATCGTGTATCATATGGACCTTTACATGACTTACTGCAATCCATGTTACAAGAACCCGATGGTGCGAGATGGTTTGGGTACAGCCGGCCAGGTGATTCAATTTGGCAAAAAGATGCAGGCGTCAAATTATTAAAATATGTCGGTCTTGAAACGACTAGAGAGCATATCTTACTGGCTAATGGCGGACAAAATGCCATCACTGCAACACTTGCAGGTCTTTGTCAGCATGGAGACCGGATTGGTGTCGATCACCATACATATCCAGGCTTAAAGACAGCTGCCGCGATGCTGGGCATCCAGCTTGTACCGATTCGGTCAGAAACTGATGAAATGAGTCCGGAAGCACTTCTTTATGCATGCAAAAATGAAAACATTAAAGGCTTATATATTATTCCGGATTACCAAAATCCGATGACGTATACAATGAGTGTTGAAACTCGCAAGGCTATTGCGGAGATTGCCATAAAGTATAATTTATTTATTATTGAAAATGGAATGTTTCATTTATTCCAAGATAAAGTATTGCCGCCCGTAGCAACATATGCTCCTGGGCAAACGATTTATGTCGCGAGTTTATCGAAATCGATGGCACATGGACTCCGTCTTGCTTATGTGACTGTACCTTTCAACTTCCTGGATGCTATTCGTAAAGCTCTTTATAACTTAAATATTTCCGTATCGCCACTATTTGCGGAGTTAGCAGCACGAGCAATTGTATCGGGTCAGTTTGAAAACATTGTTGCACTTCATAAAGAGGAAACTAAAGCTCGCAATCAATTGGTCAATCATTATTTAGATAAGGAAAATTGTTTAGGCGGAGAAACAGGGATGTTTCGCTGGTTACATTTGCCGAACCATTTTACAGGGGACCAATTTGAACAAGTAGCTGAAGCACAGGGGGTACAAGTTTATAGTGGTGGGCGATTTGCGGTAGGTAATGTTGCACCGGCAAATGCCGTGCGTTTAGCGATTTGTGCGCCAGAAACGAGAGCAGAACTTGAAAAAGCGCTTATTATACTAAAAAAAATAATTGAAACGTGAAAGGAATATTGTTTGCCATACAATTATAATATTGTATGGTTTTTTTATGCGTGTTATGATAATTCAAATTTAGTAGGAGGATATCGTGCATCGATACAGTAAAAAAAGCGAAACAGCTAATGATCGTTAAACATTATGATTAAAAGGAGCATTTAGACATGCGAAATCAATTTGCGAAGAGAGCTAGTTTGGTTAAATCTTCTGAAACGCGTGAAATCTTCAAGGTCACAGAAAGGCCAGAAGTGATTTCTTTTGCAGGAGGTTTCCCGGCTCCGGAACTGTTTCCGGTAGAGGAACTACATGTGGCATGTGAAGCCGTTCTTAAAGAAGATGGCCCTACTCCCCTTCAATACAGTACAACAGAAGGATATATCCCGCTTAGAAACGCGATCATTAAGCGGATGGATGCGATCGGGTATTCAAGCGCATTTACAGCAAATCTTGATTACGTCAGGTTCCCAGCAGGCTATTGACCTGACAGGAAGGCTCTTTCTTGACGAAGGGGATACCATCATTTGCGAAAGCCCCACATACCTGGCTGCGGTCAATGCCTTTAAAGTTTGCCTGCATCGATCAATTTTTCCCTGAGAATATCTCCTACAGCAAGCCGGAAGGCGGGTTATTTATTTGGGTAGAGCTTCTTGCTTCTGTTGATCCAAGTAAAATCTTTGTGGAGTGCTTGAAAAATAATGTGGCTATTGTTCCTGGTATTCCATTTTTTCCAAATGGTACACAAAAGAACACCTTGCGGCAAAATTACTCGAATACAACGAAAGAACAAATTAGGGAAGGTATAAAACGTATTGGTTAGGTCTTGCATCATGAATTAAAGAAAGTAACAATATCTTCTTAAGTATGACGAGGCAACCTAGCTTCTGTCTTTGCAGCGCTATATGAAGGAATGCTTTACTTGTCACTATCAAAATCCATTAATAGAAATAGGGGGAATTATGATGCCATCATCAAATACAAACTTAAATACTTGGAAGCCATTTTCAACATCACCGCCACCACCGTTTACTCGATTTGTTAAATCAGTACTGAATAAGCTTATATTTAAAACAGATTAAGAATCTGCGGAATATAAGCTGTTTCGCAGATTCGAAGGAGTAGACGATGAAATCTAACATTCAGTTTATATTATCCATGATAATCTTTGGTACGATTGGTTTAGTTCAAAGATACATTGATTTATCTTCGAGTGAAACAGCTTTACTAAGTAGTTCAATCGGATGTCTATTTTTAATGTTCGTATTTTTTATGATGAAACAATCCATTTCGTGGAAATTGGTGAAAGCTAATGCTTCCATCTTATTTCTTTCTAGTATTGCATTAGGAGGGAATTGGATTTTTCTCTATCAATCTTACGATTATACAACCATCACTAACGCAACATTAGGGTATTACTTTGCACCTGTGTTTGTCATGATTCTCTCACCAATTATCCTTAAGGAACAATTACCTATCAAAAAGATTGTTTGTATTGGTGTTGCGATATTAGGTATGTTATTGATTGTTGGAAATGGCATAAGTGCATCTGGAAAAGGTGATCTGCTTGGGATCTTATTTGGATTAGTTGCAGCTGCATTTTACGCTGCATTAATGTTATTAAACAAATTTATTCAAAACATGGCCAAGTTAGCGATTACAATCATCCAACTTGGAACAACTTCTTTACTTCTCTTACCATATGTGCTTTTTACTGAGAGATTTAGTATCTTGGAAGTACCAAGATCATCCATTCCCTTTATAATACTGTTAGGGATTGTTAACACTGGTATTGGATTTTGGTTATTTTTCTCAGGTATGCAAAAGTTAAAGGGACAGAGTATTGCTATGCTAAGCTATGTAGATCCATTTGTAGCTATACTAATTTCTGCTGTTATCTTGCAAGAGCAAATGACATTTGTTCAAATGCTTGGTGGTACATTGCTTTTAGGTTCAACATTTGTTATCGAAAATAAATCTATAAGAAGGGCTATTATAAAAAATGATTTTAATCAATAAGTAAGGAAGAAGGTTTTTAAAATGGAGAATTATTTACTCTTTATCTTTACAGCCATTCTAATCATTATAATGCCTGGTCCAGGCTTTGCATTAGTAACAAAGAATACCCTTTCACATGGGAGAGAAGGAGGTATCAAAACAGTTTTAGGTACAGTTTCTGGAATGATAATTCATACACTAATGGCAACATTAGGACTTTCTGCTATCCTGATGAAATCAGCTATGCTATTTTCTATTATTAAATATGCTGGAGCAGCTTATTTAATTTATCTAGCAATCAAATCAATAAAAAATGCTTTATCAAAAAAAGCTATCACATCAGATATAGAAGGTATAAAAACTAATGTAGGTGGTACAGCAAAAAGTTTTAGACAAGGATTTATTACAAGCATTTTCAACCCGAAAACAACCGTTTTTTTTCTGACCTTCTTACCCCAATTTATTTTAGATAATCAAAGTCACTTTTTCCAGTTTCTTTTATTTGGACTCACTTTTACATCACTTACAGGTATTTGGTACTTACTCTATATCGTACTAATACGACAGCTAAGAATGTACTTAAAAAGAGAGAGTGTTAATAGAGCTATAGAAGGTATTACGGGTACAGTATTGTTAGTATTCGGTGCAAGGTTATTCTTAGAAAAATAACGTTGATATTTATTAATTAGAGAAATAATCAATCTAATATATGGTTGATTATTTCTCTTTTACATTTAGGGTATCAGCATTCAAAACTCTCTAAGAAGGATAAGATATCATTATGAATCTCTTCTTTCTCTTGACCTACTATCATCAAATGTCTGAATTGGATAACCTTTTACACTTCTATGATGTGTAGATACATTTATATATATTTAATTAGCACTTTCTCTTTATAATGATTCATCTAACTCTCCATAATATGAAACAAGATACCAATCCAAGTAACCTAATACTTCAGTTCTTACTGGGGAAATTAATGCCTTCCTGGCATAAAAAATGCCCGATTCCAAGATTAGAATCAGACATTTTATTAAGCTATTAAAATTAAGGTAAAACTGTGCTGCACTTTTGACATCAAATACAGCGTAGACACCTTCATTATTCGTTCTATAGTCGCCATAAGCTCTTTCAATGTTTCGTTTCCTTGGTTTTAAGTTAAATACGAGTAGCACGATCACAAAAACTTAATGGAATTTACCACTTAATCTAAAACCAATTTCTGCAACTAGAGTTGATAGTAAAAATGTTCCTGTATATACAACTAGAGAGATAACAACTATACGCCATCCTAATTTTTTAAATTCTTTCAAATCTTTCCCGAAAGAAAGGCCAGCATAAGCCAAAATAGGTGTTGCCAAGGCCATAAAATTAACTTGTTCTGTTACTTTAATGATTGATGCGTTTCCTGGAAAAATCGGAGTTGTAACCAATAAGGCTAACATAGAAACCCAAACAACAATTGGTAGTTTAATAGGGGAGATTTTTGCGAAAAAGAACCCTAATATCGTTACAGCAACAATAATCATCATACCTGGTAAGGCGTCAATTGGTGAAACATCGTATCCAACCCAATTTCCCATAATAGCTATTATACCAATAATTATAAAAGTCAATATTTTATCTTTCATATAAATTCTCCCCTTTATGTCCTATGCTCCAATATTTTTCATTTGATCTTTTTTTGACTTTCGCCCTAAAATAGGCTCAAATTTTTTGTATAAATAGTTTGTTAAAGGAAGAGAAAAGAATACACATATATACGTTCCTAAAATTGTTGTAATTAAGTTAGCAGCACCAGCAAAAACTGCGATATCCTTTGCGGATTCTGGGAATATAACAGCTAATGCTCCTGACATGGCAGCCATCATACTACCTGAACCTACTCCCGCACCCATGGCTAGTGAAATTGGATGAAACCAACCAGTTTGAGCCAAAAAGCTTGCTAACACTGACAGATATAAAGCCCCAAACAAAGTACCACAAACATATACGCCTAGTGCTCCCCGTCCTTCTGGTGAATCCGAGCCATATTTTTCAGCAATAATGGCTAAGTTAGGTTCTCTATCGATTGAAAAAGTAGCACCGATTGCTTCTCTTTTCATTCCAAGTAATAAAGCAATTGGTAAACCTAATAGGATTGTCCCTGCGAAATGTCCCACTTCTTGTAATCCTAAAGAAATCCCAGCATCAAATATCTTCGGCAATGAAGGCCCCATTAACATTCCCAATTTGGCTACAAAAAGCATGAATGAAATTCCTAAAATATTGGCCGCTACATTCATTTCCTTCATTTTTAAAATTTTTAAAGAAGGTAAACTAATAATGGCTCCGATAATTAATGCATACAACATTGGAAATAATGCAATGGCTCCAATCCCAATGTTAAACGTTTTTACGCCAATAAATTCTGTAACACAAACTAATATCAAAACAAATAAATGAATTTTCCAATTACGCAGAGAATTTCCTTCCACTTTATTACACTCCTTTTCTACAAATTATGCTGATTCTAAAAGGAAAACCAACACTATTTTTGCTTAGTATTTTTTAACTTATTGAATTATTTCAGTCGTATTTATAGCTAGTCCTACGATAAGGGAAATCCCTTGGATCATCGCTTTTTCATCCGGTAAAAACACGTCACTATGCAGCTTCATCGGATCCTCTGGGTTTTCTCCTACTCCTAAGAAGACAAATGTACCCGGGACTTTTTCTAGATAGAAAGCAAAATCTTCACTTGCCATACTTGGTTTAGTCAACCACTGCACTGAGTTTTCTCCAAATAAATCAGTAGCAATAGCAGCAGCATGTTCATTAAATTTTGGATCATTCATTGTAACAGGATACCCCACTGTAAAGTTATAGTTTATTTCAACTTCCAATTTAAGTGCGGAAGCCACTCCTTCGATAATTCGTTGAATACTTGCAGCCACTTCCTTCCGAGTGTTCGCATTAAGTGTTCGTACAGTTCCTTTAAAACTTGCTTTTTCAGGAATAATATTATAGCCATCCCCTGCTTCAATTGTTCCGATTGTTATAACAGCAGAATCTACTGGATCTGTTTCTCTGCTAACAATTGTTTGTAGCGCTGTTACAACATGAGCAGCACCCACAATAGCATCTACTCCTTGATGCGGTGCTGCCCCGTGACCTTGTTTACCTTTTAATACAACATCAAAAGAATCCATACTTGCCATTATCGCACCATTTCTAAAACCATATGTTCCAGTAGCTAGTTCAGGCCAAACATGAAAAGCAAAAGCATGGTCAACGGGAGGGTTGCTTAACACACCTTCTTCAACCATCATTATTCCTCCGCCCTTCATCTCTTCAGCAGGTTGGAAAATGAATTTTATTGTACCCGAAATAAGATGCTTATTTTGAGATAAAATATTAGCGGCAGATAGTAACATGGCGGTATGCATATCATGTCCGCAAGCATGCATAACTCCAGGATTTTTTGATTTGTAGCTTACATCTATTTTCTCCTGAATAGGTAAAGCATCAATATCCGCTCGTAAAGCAAGCACAGGCCCCTCTTTATCTCCATGAAGAATACCCACTACTCCTGTCTTAGCTACTCCGGTTGTCACTTCTATTCCAAGCTCTTTTAAATAATTCGCAATTATTTCAGCCGTTTTATGCTCTTCAAATCCAAGTTCAGGATTTTCATGGATCATTCTTCTTAATCTCACAGCTTCTTCATATATTCCAGATGTTTGCTCTACTATTTCAGTTGACTTTATTGAATTTGACATTTTTTTGATACTCATCATCATTCATCCCCTAAAGA